>NZ_JBFRJZ010000032.1:0-36976 GCF_041469125.1 Vibrio sp. 10N.286.51.E5
AAGTGCGATCCCGCCCTGGTATCTAAATACAGCCAAAAATCGATCAATCTTTATTGTAAATGATCAGACTTTATTGGAATCGAACGAACTATATTGTCTTCCGACAGACATTACCTCAAAACGGTATATCCATATCAAACTCAAACGTCTCATCTCTGTTTGGGTTGGTTCTCCAGTGTAAGTGAGATAACCCTAGAGAACTCACAAGCATACAAACTACTGAAAGTAAGAAAATCTTTATGTCACCTTTAATACGCTGATAAAAAGAGTTCAGTGATTTATAGTCAAATAGCTCTAAGTCACGAAACTCTACAATTGCTAAGTCTTTTACTTCTTGAGTGATTTTCGAAGAATGCTTCAGAGCATTGTTAACGACACGCAACTGATTAATTGGCACATAATTATCAGCCTCACTTATTTTGACATTTCTTGAGTTATACTCTTTTTTCAAAGATTTCCAATTGAATAAAGACTTTTTGTCAACGTTATCAAAAGCTAAAGATAGCAAGCTCTTAAGCGTAATTTCCAACTGCTTAAATGAGTAAATCACTTGCATTTCCACTAAAGCAAATACTTGATCAGAAATGTATTCGCTGTGAGCTTGTGATGCTTGGCAGTCTAAAACCAAGTCATGGTACTCATCGATACTAAATTCAACGTACTCATCCGTAGCTTGGTTTTTTGCATCGTAATCCGACTTCCAGTCATCGTAACGTTTTTCAGCTGTATCCAACTCCCGCTTAAGTACAGCGTACTCCTCATTCATTTGAGTATTCAGCGAGGCTATTGCGAGATCGAACAAGTTTTCGCCACACTCAGCCGTATGAAATAACTCATCAACCAATTTTTGTTCTGTGCTGTACACCGAAACTCCTAATTTGTATAACGCTTTATAGACGGATTTTTTCCGTAATTATATGCAATCAATAGTAAAGCTAATTATATTCACGTTCAATCGAAAGCCCGCACAGCCTAGTGTCTAAGGCATGAGCTTCAGAAATTGCCGAAAGTTTCCGTATAACTCCGGCGGATTCCGAGAAATACGATTTTCACCCTGATTGCACTCCAAATGAGCATGATCTTATCTTCTTTCGTCTGATTAGATTTAGTAGGGCAAACGCACGCCCCTAGATGTTGTAGAGCATTTGGTCTAAGTGATTTTGGGGCAAATCCGTGTTAGTCCTACTAAAAATCCCCTCCTAGCCTCCCCTTAATCAGTATCTACAATCCATTGTGGTTCGTAGAAAGGGGATAAACTTAATTGGAGGGGGAGTTAGAGGGGGTGGGTGTTCGAAATCAGCCCGAACGCACAGGATATCAATGCTCTCAATTCAGAAAAACATTACGCTTCACCCAAAAGATTGGAATGCCTAAGCGTTCCAATTTTAATATCTGATTTACCTACGCCGCCTAGTGCACCGAATCATAAATCAATGTGCTTCTTCAGCTCTTAACCAAAACTCGGACAGGTCTTCAAAAAGGTCATCGTTATCTAAGATGCTCAAATGGGTTTCGTTGTAGCCGAGGATTTGTGACGCGTGGAGTTGGGCTGGGCGCGACAATTGGCTTGATAAATTGATCACACTATCGTTGCTGTTGGTATTAAATAGGTCGCCCGAGTTACAACCAAAGGCTAAAAAGTGGGGAATGTGAATCTTACTGCTGTCAATTAATAAGTCAGCGATAAATTTCCCGTCTGGATTTAAATCAACCCATGCCGGCATTACTACGGGAGAGTACTCGACCCCTTGTTTAGCAGACTCGACACCACTAAACGGCGAAGATATGGTGGCTACGCTGCTTACAAAATCGCATAGCTGCCCAATACGGCACTAGCGAAGACTGTTGGTGGCGACAAGCCCTCCCATACTATGTGCCACAACATGTAATTGTTGGATTTTGTATTCCGTTAACACCGTGTGCATGAGGTTATTCAGGCCTTTGGAGTTCAAAGCCAGAGACAAGCCTGAAGGATAGTTAAAGACCCAGATCTGATATTTAGATTGGTCGACTTTTTCAATCAGTGGGGCAAAATCTAACGCAGTGGCGTTGATGCCATGCACAAACAAGATCGGGATTTTGTTTGGGTCGAACTCTGACAGAAAGTAGAGCCCAGCGTTATCTTCGAGCAAAAAGGTCAGCGGCTGCCACATGCCGAGTTTGCCATTTTTTCTGTCAAAAGGTGGAGCTTCCAAGCTCACGACTGTGCCTATGTCGATCAAATCCAATTCGATTTTTAACAGTGAAGATAGTGAACGATCAACAAACGCTCTTGGGGCTTCACTCTCATTAACCGTTAGTGAGACTTCTATTGTTGATCTGTCTTGGTGATCACGTAGGTTGATTACACTGAAAGCTTCATCGGCTTGTAGGGTAAGGTCTTGATTCTTATCTTCAAAGATAAGTAGGTAGTGGTTGTTATTCGATACATGTAAGTGAATACTGTCACTGTCTATGATGCCATCGTAGCCATCAACCTCGCCTTTGTTAATGTCTTTGATTTGTTCAATCACCACGGCAGAACCGGAGGCATGTTGATTCAAGGTAACCATGTATTGATTGGTTATGGAGTCGATGGCTTGTATCTCATTAGATAGATTTCTAAAGTTACCGCACCCTGACAGCAGTGAACTGAGTAATAGCACTGTGCTGGTTAAGCGTGCAGTAAGTAATAGCTTCATTCTAATTTCATCCTTATCCCACCCCGATTTATCCATAAATCAATAACCTGAGTTTAATAGTAGCAATAAAACAGCGCTTAATAAAAAGGCAAGCAAACGACTATAAAGTTCGCTTGCTTGCCTGAGAGGTTTCATTACTTAGTGAGTATATTGAACACTAAAGCGTGTTTTTGTACACTTTGCCGTCTTTCATGATCAGTTTTTGTGTCTCTGTGTTTGCGACACAAGCAACACTTTCCAGTGGGTTGCCATCGATGATCAATAGGTCGGCATACGCGCCTTCAACCACTTGACCAAGTTTGCCTTCTTGGTACGGGTGTTGATAAGTCGACATCTCGAACAAACGTCCACAGTTTGATGTCGCCATGCGAAGCGCGGTGATGGTATCGAATACTTGCTCAATCGCGCCAAGTTCATTTAATTGTGTCGCATGAACGTTGGTTTCGCCCACACAGTCAGTACCAAAAGCAATGTTCTGAATGTCGTATTTCTTAATCAGTTCTGCCGATTTGAACATGGCTTTACCTACACGTTCTGTCTTGCGGTATGTCTCCTCATTCGGCAGCGGGATCTTACGCTCTGCAATCAATGAAGAGGTAAAGTAAGAAGGAATCACCCAAATGCCTTTCTCTTTAATTATCTCGGCAATGTCGTCGTCCATGATGGTGGCGTGTTCGAAAGACATCACGCCCGCTTCAGCGGCTCGGCGCAGCGACATAAGTGCCGTAATCTGAAGCGGCATCAACCGCAGCTTTCATCTCTTCAGATGTGAACTGCAATGTGTCTAGCGGATCAAACGTTGAAGATGCGCCACCACCCGCCATGATCTTGATTTGGGATGCGCCCATAAATAGCTGTTCGCGAACCGCTTTTAAGACTTCTGAACGACCATCTGCCACTTTCATTGCGCCAAGCTTCCTCATAGGTGAGTCTTCATGGCCGTTTGCTAAACGCTCTTGTGCTTGGTTTTGACGGTAATCGGAGTGACCACAGGTTTGTGAGATAGCTGCCATTGAAGGCAGAATACGTGGGCCAGTGGCATAGCCGTTGTCGATGCTGTTTTTAAGGCCAAGCGTGTTACCTGCTACATCACGAATGGTGGTAAAGCCACGCATTAACATCTCTTCAGAAATCTTTGCTGAGCGAATCGCCACTTCTTCACGCGTCATGGTATCAATGACATTGAATGGTGCAGATAAAGTGTTATGAACGTGCGCATCAATCAGGCCTGACATGACCGTGCCACCTTGAGCATCAATCGTTTCATCGGCAATCGTTGGGTCAATCTCTCCAATCTGAGTGATCAAGTTATCTTCGATGAGGATTGATATGTTCTCGATTAAGTTGTTATCAACACCGTTAAATACGTTCGCGTTAGTGATTAGTTTTTTCATAATCTGCACCTTTTGGAAATGAGTGTGTGTCGCTGATGGAGTCATCTTATGGGGCGCAGCATTTGAAGAATGGCCATTTGGTGACAGTGATGAATTGGGTGTGTTTTTGCGATTGCTATAAGAAAGGCAAGGGGGATTTCTGTCGAATTATTAATTTGAGGAATGAATGTTGGCGATGTCATGAAATGGTAAGTTTTGCTTTGATTCGAACGCTAAGATGTATTTCAAATCAAGGCGACTTATCAAATTAGATTAGAGAGAGACAGAATGACTAAATCAGACAAAGTTTACGGATTCAACACACCACAACGTCTATTCGTAGGTTACACATTAGCCGTGCTGGTGGACTTGGTCGTACTTAACTTCTTCGATGAGTACTGGGACTTTGTGAACATTGAGTCTTTCACGATCTCTTTGATTGCAGCGTTGTTGTTGCAGCTATTACTGAAGCTCTCTATTGGTTTAGAACATAAAATTGCTGAGCACTTCAAAAGCAAGCCAGGCACAGCACCTAAGGTTTATCGAGCAATCACCACTTATATTATTTTGGTGGGTTCTAAGTTTGTGATGCTAGAAGCAATTAACCTCTTGTTCGGCGAGAAGGTGAGCTTTACAGGCCCTTGGGGCGGCGCGGTAGCGTTCTTCGCGGTGGTATTTACGATTCTGGTTGCTGAAGTGATTGTATCGAAGATCTACTTTGCACTTGATGACAAACAAGATTCAACAGAGAAAGCACTAAAAGAGACCAACGCGTAACAGAACTAAAATACAGATGTGAATAACTGACGAGCCAGCTGAATAAGCTGGCTCGTTTTCGTTTGAGTTGCGATAACCAATTCGATACGCGAATTGGCTTTATTTTTCGTAAACCACATCCCCGCGTAACACCGTCATCAACACTTGAGTCTTAGCGATTTGTCTTGCTGATACTGTGGTGATGTCGCGGTCGAGAATGGCGAAGTCAGCGGATTTGCCTACCTCAATAGAACCTGTTACATCTTCAATTCCAAGACTTTTGGCGGCATTGAGCGTGTAAGCGTCGATGGCTGTGTAGATATCGGTTAGGCCGGTTTGGCCCATGATTAAGCTGTTTGCGATGCCGACTAAAGGGTTGATGTCGTGTACGTTCCAGTCACTGCTTAAGGTGATATTCGCGTCGGTCTTGAGTATTGCATCGAGGTTCATCATGGCTTTAGCACGGTGAGCACCTAGGAAAGCTTCAGCCCATTGGTGTTGATGCCTTGCAACGTAATCAGAGCCAACTTGGAAATCTGCGGTTACGTCTAATTGGCGAAAGCGTGGCACATCTTCATCATTGATTAATTCGACATGGGTTAGGGTGTAGGGTTTGGTTGAGCCTTGTTTGCGAATACTTTCTATTGCATCAAGAGATTCACGAACCGCTCCATCACCAATGGCATGAATGTGGGCGCTAAAACCTATTTTTTCGAGCGCAGTTAGCCACTCTTTCATTTGTTCCGGCGGAATATAGTTCAAGCCATTAGGAGACTGGGGAAGATAAGTATCTAAGTAGGGTGCGAGCGTTTTGGCGGTGCCGTTGATAAAGATGCCGTCGCTGTACATTTTCACCTGTTCGACAAGTAACAGACGGCTTTTATCGTCGGAATACATCTTCTCAAAGACTTCTAATTGAGAAGGCATTGCCATCGATGGGTACACCCAAGGGCGTAGCGAAACACGCGCCGTTAAGTCTTGATTTTGCTCGGCCTCTAGCCAAACGTCATACCAACCTCGTTTCCAATACATGCGACCGTCGCCAATGGTAGTGATGCCGTGGGCTGCCGCTTCCTCAAGCCCGAACATTAACCCTTGGTAGCTTTGCTCAAACAGTTCGCTTTGGCTGTTCCAAGCCATCTCCATCACTTGATCGCCAGCATTGTCTAATAAGATGCCATTGAGTTTGCCGCTGTCTTGGTCTTTTAAATAAGCGCCACCTTGTGGATCTGGCGATTGCTGGCTGATTCGGGCGATTTTCAGAGCCTTTGAGTTGACCCACATTGAGTGTGAAGTCTGCTCCATGATCACCACAGGGCGATCTGGAAAAATACTGTCGATGATCTCTAGTGGGGTGTAGTCAGAGTCACTATCGAGCGTCGCTTCCAAAGAAAAACCATAACCCATTAGCCAACCTCTGCCATCGGTATCAGCATTGATCTTACACGCTTCTAGGTAGGGGGTTTGCTCTTCTAATGTTGCTTCAGAGTCGAGTTCACAATTTCCACCCAGCTCTGAGGCGGCTTCAAACACATGGTTATGGTTGTCAATGAACCCCGGAAGGACAAAGGCATTTTCTAAGTCGATAACATCAGTACTTTGCCCTTGAAAAGTTTGCGCCTGTGATTGGTTACCGATGAAGATGATCTTGCCTTTGTGGGTAACGATCGAGTCCGACTCACGATGCCCGTATATATCTGCATTGGTAAATATCTGGTCTGCACTTTGGCTTTGAACTGCTGTTTGTGTTTGAACTGCTGTTTGCGCTTGGACAACGGTGTTGGCTTGTGCAAGAACCGGCGCTGCGGCAGTTAAGCTTGCGAGTAATGCTATCCATGCAGTGCGTGGCAGAGTGAGCTTTTTGTTCATTATTATGTCTTCCATGTTCCACTGTTTAATAAGTATAGAAAGCGAGTGGCGAGAATCATATCGTGAATTTTTAATAATAAAGTGTCCTTGGTTGCTCTCTTGTTTGAATGTAATTCCAGTGCCTTTTGAGGTGGTTGTGGGAATACAGCTCGTCAATAAAGGATTGCGAATCCATTCGCAGACTAAACAATTCACATAAGGTTCTGAATAAATTACAGTTAAGTGAGCTATAAAAATGGATTTAACGTATTACCAAGGATGTAAGTTTATGTTTTCAAGAGACTTACTCGCATTACTAATAAAAACAAGTCGAGGTTAGGATGAAAAAAATATTATTGCTGCTTAGCGTGATCTTATTGGGTGGTTGTGTTGGCATGCCCGAAACGGTAAAGCCTGTTCAACAGTTTGAGTTGGAACGATACCTAGGGAAATGGTACGAAGTGGCTCGTTTGGATCACTCGTTTGAGCGTGGCTTAGACAACATCAGCGCTGAATACAGCCTTCGTGATGATGGCGGCGTGAAGGTGATTAACCGTGGTTATTCGGCGGAAGAAGGTGAGTGGAACGAAGCGGAAGGAAAAGCGTACTTCGTTGAGGGCTCTGAACAAGGCTATTTGAAAGTGTCTTTCTTTGGCCCTTTCTACGGCGCTTATGTCGTGTTTGAATTAGACAAAGAGGGCTACCAATACGCGTTTGTTTCTGGGCCCGACACTGATTACTTATGGCTACTCGCAAGAACGCCTGAAGTCGCACCAGAAGTGATGGAGAAGTTTAAAGCCATGTCGAAAGAGCGTGGCTTCAATACCGACGAGCTGATCGTTGTGGAACATACCCAATAAACGAATCGCTGTTATTTGTGTGAGTCGTTGATAAGGCCCAGAAGATGAATATCTCTGTGCCTTTTTCATTTTTATTTAACGATAGAGCTCAACCTAGCGAGGCTGGTTGCCGTTCAAGAATAGCGCGACACATTCGCGAGTGTAGTGAAGCCTTTCTTCTTCTGACTCGCCGCTATTGTGGCCGAAGAACGACCAATACGCCGACTTACCATGAAACATCAGCAACAGTTGACGTGCCGCTATGATTGGCGAGCTTGTAGAAGAGAGCGTTAAGTCGCCAGACTCTATCTTTGTCTGCAAGTAATCAGCGAGTAACTTAGTGGTCTTCTGTGGCCCTGTTTCTAAATAAATAGAGGCAATTTCTGGGTGCGTGTTGGATTGACTCACCGCGTTCTGAAAGGTTTGTCGAGACTGTTCATCAAGTAACAAATCCTGAAACTTCACACCAAATTTCACCAACTCATCACCCACCGCCGCATTCATATCAAAGGCAGCAGGGCTAAGTTCGCGCTCTGCACACTTGGTTTGCATGCAGGTTTCGAAAAGTTCGTCTTTATTTTTAAAGTGAGAGTAGACCGTTTGCTTGGAAACGTTCGCCGCTTTCGCTATCTGATCCATATTGATCTTGAAGCCATGCTCAGAGAAAAGCTGGCTTGCTGCGGTTAAGATCTGCGATCTCTTCTGTTCACTCTTGATGATTTTAGTCACGTGCTGTTTCTCATTGCTTGGTACTTGGTGTTGCTCAGTTCAATGCATTTCGTTCTGCGTTAAGCATTATGCTTTTTGTGATGGTTTTATCAATCATTAACGATGAAACTTATTTTTAACATAATCAAACTAGACAGTCTAGTTTGGTTTGGTTAGTCTGAAAAAAGAATAGGATTGAGTACCGCATAGGAACAGGAAGTATGTATAAATTGATGAAAGGAAGTGCGGTGGCGTTGTCTCTATCGGCTTTTCTTGTTGGATGTGGTGAAAATACACAAGCCGAGACAGCATCCGATGCAGATAATGCTGCAGCGGAATCGAATAGTGCAGCGTCGACAGTCTTAACGGTAGAAACTGTCGCTTTGGAAAGCTCTCCATCGTATGCAGTGCTGCGTGAATATGTTGGTGTGGTTAAGGCAGGTCAGCAAGCTAATTTAGGTTTCGAGCTGGCAGGTAAAGTGAATGAGATTCTGGTTGATGTCGGTGACACAGTAACCGAAGGTCAACCCCTTATTCGATTAGACACTCAACTGTTACAGACTGAATCGAGCCAGCTAAAAGCGCAAGCAGAAGAAGTGAAAGCTCAACTGAGCCTTGTTGCGGCGAACCTAAAACGTCAACGTTCATTGAAAGCGAAAGGCTTCAGTGCCGAAGCGGAGATTGATTCACTAACCAGTGAGCAACGTGTGTTACAGGCTAACTTACTGCGCATTGACGCCTCGGTAAAAGGTAACGACCTAAAATTGGTTAAATCGACGATTCTTGCGCCGTATTCGGGCACCATCGCAACGCGTTTTGTATCGCTCGGCGATGTGGTCAATGTCGGCAATCCAACTCTTACATTGCTGGCATCGGAAGGCAAAGAAGCCTTCATCGGTATTCCTGCTCACCAAATGCAAAAAGTCACCTCACTTTCTTCCCCTAACATTCGAGTTGGACGTACAGATTATGCCGTGGAGCTGTTGAATCCGGGAGCCATGGTCGACACGCAATCCCGCAGTGTCGGCTTACGTTATCTTTTCCCCGAACAAGCGTCTGTTTTAGAAGGTCAACTTGCGTACCTTAAATTTGATGAACAGATTGATGAGCAAGGTTACTGGGTGCCATTAACGGGTTTGATTGATGGCTTGCGCGGTGTGTGGAATATCTTTGTGATTGGCGATGGCAACAAGGTTGAACGTAGAAGTGTTCAAGTGTTGTTTGCTAACAATCAACAAGCGTACGTGAGTGGTGCGATTGAAGACGGTGAACAAGTGATTGCCAGTGGCTTACATCGTTTAGTGCCAGGACAAACCGTAAAGCCAGCTAGCGTTACTGCTGAATAGGAAATAGCATGAAAATCATAGAGACTATTTCCAACACTCGACTGCTTATCTTAATGACCGCACTGCTGATGGTGAGTGGTATTTCTGCGTTCATGACGTTGCCACGTGCAGAAGATCCAGTAATCATCAACCGTTACGCGAACATTACTACCAGTTTCCCCGGAGCCAGTGCCGAGCGTGTTGAAACCTTGGTGACTGAGGTAATCGAGAATAAGTTGCGTGAGCTGAGTGAAGTTAAACTCGTGAGCTCAACCTCTAGGCCGAGCGTGTCGATTGTCACGCTAGAGCTTAATGACACCATCACTGAGCCCGAACCCGTCTGGTCGCAAGCGCGTGACAAGCTATCTGATATCGAATCCACTTTACCTGCGGGTGCGCATTCTCCCGATCTCGACAGTGACCATACCTATGCTTTCACGACCATCGCATCTCTGACTTGGTCTGGCGCAGGTGAGCCTGACCGTTTAACTCTCGGGCGTTATGCCAAAGAGCTCGCCAAGCGGTTACGAACGTTGTCGGGTACCGAATTCGTTGATGAATACGGTATGCCGCAAGAAGAGATTCAAATCAGTTTACGTACGGCCGATGCCGCTGCATTAGGGCGTTCAAGTGCCAATATCGCCGAATCGTTAGAAGGGGCAGATGCTAAGAACTCGGCGGGTGAACTGGTCAGTGCGTATTCACGTTTTGGTTTAGAGATTGAATCAGAACTTGATTCCATTGAACGCATCAAGCAAGTCCCAATTGCCACCGACAGTAATGGCCACATCATCCGTATGGAAGATATTGCTTCTGTGAAACGTGGTGAAAAAAAACCACAAGACCAAATTGCCATTATTGATGGTGAGCCGGGAGTCATTGTCGCGGCAAGAATGCACCCTGATCTGCGTGTTGATAACTGGACGTCTCGAGCCAACGCGCTGATTAGCAAGTTTGAGCAAGAGTTACCAAGTAACGTTAAGGTGACTGTACTATTTAATCAGCAAGGTTATACCGAGACTCGCTTAGACGATTTAGGCAAGAGCTTGATGATCGGTTTCGGTCTGATTTTGATTGTTCTATTTGTCACTTTAGGTGTGCGTGCCGCGATCTTAGTGGCAATTTCTCTGCCGTTAACCTCATTGTTGACCCTGTCGATCATGAAAATGACCGGTGTACCGATTAACCAAATGTCGGTGACAGGCCTAATTGTAGCACTGGGGATCATGGTCGATAACGCGGTGGTGATGGTCGATACTATTCAGGCATATCGCTTGAAAGGGCAACACAGAGCGGAAGCGACCATGAATGCGTTGAAGCACTTGTGGGTGCCGTTATTAGGCTCAACCTTAACTACCGTGTTGGCGTTTGCCCCGATTATTTTGATGCCGGGTGCATCGGGTGAGTTTGTCGGTGGTATTGCGATTACTGTGTCTTTCTCACTGATCGGTTCTTACATTATTTCACATACCCTAATTGCGGGCTTGGCGACTAAGTTACTGCCGAAACAGCTCAGTGATGTTGATAAGAAAGGTCAGCACCATTGGTACATGACCGGTTTGAGAATTCCGGCTTTGACGCGTTGGTTCTCGTCTTCTGTCCGTTTTGGTGTGACGCATCCAATCATCACGATTGCTCTGGTGTTGTTGGTACCGTTTACTGGTTATTGGAGTATGTCTCAGCTGACTGAGCAATTCTTCCCACCATCAGATCGAGACATGTTTGAGATTCAGGTGTACATGCCGCCGCAAGCGAGCATTTATGCGACCAAGAATACCTCTGAAAAAATCGACGATATCATTCATCGTTATCCTGAAGTAGAACGTATCGATTGGCTGGTGGGCGCAAACTTCCCATCTTTCTATTACAACTTGCAGGCAAGGCAAAATAATGCGCCTTACTTCTCGCAAGCCATGGTGAAAACAGAGAACTTTGACCAAGCCAATGCGCTGATTCCTGAGTTGCAAAAGGTGTTAGATAACGAGGTGCCGGAAGCACAAATCTTGGTGCGAAAGCTTAATCAAGGGCCTCCATTTACTGCGCCAGTTGAGCTGCGTGTTTATGGTGAAAACCTCGATACGTTAAAAGCGATTGGTGAAGATGTACGCTTGATTCTGGCAGGTGTGCCTCATGTGACTCATACGCGAGAAACATTGCAGCCAGGTACGCCTAAGGTGTGGTTGAAGGTCGATGAAGACACCGCGAAACTTAACGGCATCTCACTCAATCAGTTTGCTGGCATGCTGCAAACTACGCTTACAGGCCGTGAAAGTGGCTCTGTGATTGAGGGCAGTGAATCGGTGCCAATCCGTGTTCGTGTTGCGGATGATGCGCGTGAAAACTTGGCGCACTTAAGCAATATTCGTTTGCCGATCAGTTCTGATGTCTACTCAACGGGCATCAATGTGTCGACTTTGGCTGAACTTGAACTGACTACCAGTCGTGGTGCGATTACTCGTCGTAACGGGCAGCGTATCAATACCATTGAGGGTTACATTGAAGCGGGTGTCTTGCCTCAAACCGTGCTTAATGAGTTCCAAAAACGATTGGAAAGCTATGAGATGCCATCGGGTTATACGATTGGTTTTGGTGGTGAATCGGCTGAGCGTGACAATTCAGTCAACAGCCTTATCTCGAATGTCGCTGTCGTGGTGGTATTGATGGTTTTGGTGGTGGTGATGTCGTTTAACTCGTTCCGAATGAGTAGCATCATCTTCATGGTAGCAGGACTGGCTGGTGGGCTAGGGCTGTTGTCGGTATGGATCTTCGGTTATCCGTTTGGTTTTACGGTGATCATCGCCATGCTTGGGATTGCGGGCTTAGCGATTAACGCTGCCATCGTGATTCTGACGGAATTGAAACTCGATAAGCAAGCCTCATCAGGCAATGTGGATGCGGTCGTTGAGGCAGTGATGTCGTGTACTCGTCATATCAGCTCGACCACGATTACAACCGTTGGCGGCTTTATGCCGTTGATTATTGCTGGTGGCGGTTTCTGGCCTCCGTTCGCGGTCGCGATTGTTGGCGGAACGGTATTAACCACGCTTATTTCTTTCTACTTTGTGCCTGTGGTTTATCATTTAATGACTAAAAACCAGCGTAAGAAAGTCGTCATAGCAACAGCATAATCCCTCTCTTAAGGACGATTACTCCTCTCCTTTGAGGGGAGTAATACCCACTTAAAACAGATAAAAATACTCATCAAATCGGCTTTTCAGGTCGATCTTTAACACTATTTTTCGGCACCTCACTGATATTATTGCGAATGAAAAGTAGTGTGTTATTCGAATATCTAATGGGTTTCTGATTGGAGCAATATCTTTTCTAAATACCATTGAAATCCTATGTGAATTCATAAATTTGATGTTCATCACACTTTATTTAATTCGCTCTTTCTAATGTAATCAATCATTGTTGCTTCTACTGCGTGTTTACTTTTCTCTCTCCCGTTTCGCTTTAATCCTTTTCCGCACATGGCTCAACTCGTGTGGCACGCATATGATGTGCGTCTGAATTGCATCAATTTCCCACATCTTACTTTCATAACTGGAAGGTTAGTTTCCAAGTTTGTTTGGTGAGCTTTCAATTTCAACTCCTCATAATGCGCCAAATGTAACAATGTATTTCAAAGTGTAACAATTAAGTCATATCTTTTGTGTGGTTTTAACCGTGCGGCAATGTTTCGGCTACGCAGCACTGTCGTTTTAACTTGGCAGTTCAACGGTTCAACTGTCGACTGTTCAAGATAGTGGCTAATTCCGTTTCGCTTTGAGATGCGTCGTTTCACATGCTCAACACATAAATATTCTAATGACCATGACAACCAGTACTCGGGCGTTCGTTCTGAGGCTGGATAACCATCGAGAAAGTTAATGGAAGCTTCAAGATATAAACGCATTTTATCGAGAGCAAATCTGTCGAGGATTGGTTTGGTGGGAACCGTCCTGATGCTCGAAGGATGTAACTCAGCATTGCTCGACCCAAAAGGTAGCGTTGGCGTTCAGGAAAAGGAGCTGATTATTACTGCTCTGTTGCTGATGCTGATTGTCGTCATCCCCGTGATTCTGATGACCATCTACTTTGCTTATAGATACCGTGAAAGCAACACCACAGAAGAGTATGCACCTGACTGGGCGCACTCAACCAAGATTGAAATAGTGGTATGGACGATTCCAATCATCATTATTGCGATTCTGGCCACCATCACTTGGCGAACAACACACGAACTGGAGCCTTCCAAGCCTCTGGAGAGTGACGTTAAGCCTATGGTGATCGAAGTGGTCTCTCTGGACTGGAAATGGCTGTTCATCTATCCGGAGCAAAACATTGCGACGGTTAACTATGTTGCGTTCCCGAAAGATGTACCGGTGACGTTTAAGCTGACTTCAGACAACATCATGAACGCGTTCTTTATCCCGCGTCTTGGTTCGCAGATTTATGCGATGCCGGGAATGGTGACCAAGCTGAACTTGATTGCTAACCATGAAGGCGACTTCAAAGGTTTTGCATCGAACTACAGTGGTAAAGGGTTCTCTCAAATGAAATTCACCGCATCAGCAATGCCTGACCAAGTGGCGTTTCTAAACTGGGTGGAAAAAGTGAAGGCTAGCCCAGACCGTATTGAAGATTGGGAGCAGTTCCGTTCATTGGCTGCGCCAAGTGTTGCTGAACCTGTGACTTTTTTCTCCAGTATCCCACCATTTTTATTCACTGATGTCGTGACCCAGCACCCTGGTTCAATGAACTGTTTGCCGGAAACCCAAGGATAATCGTCATGTTTGGAAGATTAACTCTAGACTCAATTCCCTACCACGAACCCATTATTTTGGTCACGTTAACCATGATCGCTTTGGTGGGTGCTTTAGTGGTGTTCGCGGTAACCAAAGCCGGTAAGTGGCAATACCTTTGGAATGAATGGTTTACGTCTGTAGACCACAAAAAATTGGGCTTCATGTACATTGCTGTAGCGATGGTGATGTTAGTTCGTGGCTTTGCTGATGCGGTCATGATGCGTAGCCAGCAATTGCTTTCTGCAGCCGGTGAAACGGGCTATTTACCGCCACATCACTACGATCAGATCTTCACTGCTCACGGCGTGATCATGATTTTCTTCGTAGCGATGCCATTGGTTATCGGTTTGATGAACATTATCGTGCCGCTGCAAATTGGTGCTCGTGATGTTGCATTCCCTTACTTGAATAACTTAAGCTTCTGGCTGTTTGTGGTGGGTATCATTCTAACCAACATGTCACTGGGCTTAGGTGAGTTTGGCCGTACGGGTTGGTTAGCGTATCCACCGCTTTCCGGCATTGAGGCAAGCCCGGGAGTAGGTGTCGATTATTGGATATGGGCACTGCAAATATCCGGTGTGGGTACCACACTAACTGGTGTGAACTTCTTTGCGACCATTTTGCGCATGCGTACTCCGTCTATGCCAATGATGAAGATGCCAGTGTTCACATGGGCATCTCTGTGTGCCAACATCCTGATCATCATCTCTTTCCCGATCCTAACTGTGACCATTGCGTTACTGACTTTGGATAGATACATCGGCACGCACTTCTTCACCAATGACCTTGGTGGCAACGTGATGATGTATGTGAACCTGATTTGGGCATGGGGACACCCTGAGGTGTACATCCTAATCTTGCCTATTTTCGGTGTGTTCTCTGAAGTTACTGCGACTTTCTCACGTAAAAAACTGTTTGGTTATACCTCACTGGTATGGGCGACGGTGGCTATCACTATTTTAGCGTTTGTGGTTTGGCTGCATCACTTCTTCACCATGGGTTCAGGCGCCAATGTAAATGCCTTCTTCGGCATTGCAACTATGATTATCTCTATCCCGACCGGGGTTAAGATCTTCAACTGGTTGTTCACCATGTACAAAGGTCGTATCCGCTTTACTACACCTATGTTATGGACGGTCGGTTTCCTTATCACCTTTACGGTGGGTGGTATGACAGGCGTATTGATGGCAGTTCCGGGCGCAGACTTTATTCTGCATAACTCGGTATTCCTGATTGCTCACTTCCACAACGTAATTATCGGTGGCGTAGTGTTCGGTTGTTTCGCTGCTATTGGTTACTGGTTCCCGAAAGCGACGGGTTTCACTCTGAACGAACTTTGGGGAAAACGCGCATTCTACTGCTGGATAATCGGTTTCTTGATGGCGTTCTTGCCGCTTTATGCTCTGGGCTTTATGGGCATGACGCGTCGTTTGAGCCAAGACATCAATCCTGAATTCTTCCCTCTACTGGCGGTTGCGGCTGCAGGTACGGGCGTGATTGCGATGGGTGTTGTTTGTCAGTTCGTTCAGATTTACGTGAGTGTTCGTGACCGCGACCAAAACCGAGATCTAACCGGTGACCCGTGGGGCGGACGCACATTCGAATGGGCAACGTCTTCACCACCGCCGTTCTACAACTTTGCAAAACTACCTAAGGGCGATGAGATCGATTCGTTCTGGTATCAAAAGCAAAATGGTGAGTTTGATCCAACTCAGGAAGAAGAATACGAACGTATTCACATGCCGAAGAACACACCGACAGGCATTTATGTGTCTGCATGGGCGTTGGCATTTGGCTTCGCAATGATCTGGTACATCTGGTGGCTAGCGGCTGCAAGCTTAGTGGGTATCGTGGTGACGTGTATTCAACACAGCTACAACGACGATGTGGATTACTACGTGGAAGTTGAAGAGATCAAAGCGATTGAAGCGGCTCGACGTGCACAGCTTGAAGAAGCGAAGAAACAGTCAGTGAAAGGCGACCATTCTGGTCGTGGTAACAGTGCTGACAGTGATAACAACGACAATAAAGATGACTTGGAGACGACGTATGCAAGCTAATACTCCGTCACACACTTATGATCTTGCACACTCGCATGATCATCACCACGAAGCTGCGGGCAACAAGTTGTTTGGCTTCTGGGTTTACTTGATGAGTGACTGTGTCCTGTTTGCCACGCTTTTCGCGACTTATGCCGTGCTTGAGAGTGGCTCTATCGCTGGGCCGACAGGTAAAGATATCTTTGAACTGCCGTTCGTGTTTGTCGAAACCATGATGCTGTTGTTCAGTAGTATCACCTTTGGCTTTGGCATGATTGCAATGAAGCGCAAAGACGTTACCGGACTGAAGCGATGGATCAAAGTGACTTTCGTATTGGGCTTAGCCTTTATCTGTATGGAAGTGTACGAGTTTCATCACTTGATTGCAGAAGACTATGGTCCTCAAGAGAGTGCGTTCCTTTCTGCGTTCTTTACCTTGGTTGGCACACACGGTTTGCACGTAACGTTTGGTCTGATTTGGATGGCGGTGGCTTATCACCAGCTTTCAACCAAAGGTTTGAACGACAACATGTCGATGCGTTTCCAGTGCTTAAGCCTGTTCTGGCATTTCCTTGATATCGTTTGGATTTGTGTATTTACCATCGTGTACTTAATGGGGGTGATGTAATGGAACAGCATCTAGACAGTGGTGCAACGGATTATGTGAAAGGCTTTATTGCGTCACTGATTCTCACCATTATTCCGTTCTACATCGTGTGGGCTCATGTGTTACCAAGCACAGAAACGTACGTGATCTTGTTCGGTTGCGCGCTGGTGCAAATCTTTGTGCATTTTAAGTACTTCTTGCACATGGAAGCGAAATCTTCCGATGGACGTTGGAACTTGGTGTCACTGATGTTTACCGCCATTGTTGTATTGATTCTTATCGCTGGCTCGGTATGGATTATCTACAACATGAACGTCAACATGAAGTTGTAGGCTAAGGTATGCTGAAAAGATATCTGTCTATCACCAAACCGGGCATCATTTTCGGCAACCTGATTTCTGTTGCGGCGGGGTTCTTCCTCGCCGCAAAAACAGAACCAGCCAGCGCGATGTTGTTACTGACAACATTAGCGGGTGTGGGACTTGTGATTGCATCAGGTTGTGTTGTGAACAACATCTTTGATCGAGACATCGACCAAAAGATGAAGCGCACACGAAATCGAGAATTGGTTCAGGGCAACATCAATACAGACGTCGCGTTCGTTTATGCCTTGGTTTTACTACTCTCAGGCACAGCGCTGCTGTTTCAGTTCGCTAATCCGATCTCTGCGGTCATGGTGTTGCTTGGCTATGTGTTTTACGTCTTTTTCTACACCATGTGGTACAAGCGTACATCGGTTTACGGCACTTTAGTTGGCAGTATTTCGGGAGCCGTTCCGCCGTTAGTGGGCTACTTGGCGGTGACTAATTACATTAGTTTGGAAGCGGTTTTGTTGTTCGCGATGTTCTGTTTATGGCAAATGCCACACTCGTACGCGATCGCGATGTTCCGCCTTCAAGATTATCGAGATGCAGGCATTCCAGTGTTACCGGTGAAAGAGGGCGTCGACAAAGCACATAAACACATGAAAGCCTATGTGGTGGCGTTTGGCGCAGTCTCATTGGCGCTGTTCCTACTCGGAGACGCAGGTTATGAATACCTAGCTGTGTCGGCGGCAGTCTGTTTTATGTGGACTAAAGTGACGTTTCGTAAGGTTGATTGCCTCAACTACCTCCAGTGGTCAAAGACCGTCTTCAAGGTCTCTCTGCTGGTGGTAATGAGCATCAGTGGTGTGCTGGGGCTGGAGTTGATTCCGTTGCCTACGCTTTTTTGACTTAAGTTTGTCGTTGAACCCTCAATGTTCTGAAGTCCGAGGGTTTGACGACCTTTTATCTGTTCCGCTTTATTTTATCTGTTCTGCTTTAAGCTATTACCCTTCAAAAATATCACCAAGCCAATCTTCAAGCTGTTCTCGTTTATCTTGTGGGCCGTTGATGATCACTAAGCCGTTTAGTATCGCGTGATCCCAAGATATGGTGCCAGTTGCTAGCGCATCGAACACATCGAGTTCCGTAATCAGTAATAGATCTTCCTCGGTAGGCAAAGTATCTCTGCCTGAGACATCGACACCCTTCTCAAACTTCACTTGGCTGTAATGACCTTTAATTGCTTCGAATAAGTTGAACTCAATTTTGTTTGGGTGGGGTTTCGCAAGCGCGGCCTTGATGGCAAAGAGTCGAAAGTGATCCGGCTTATTGAGGTTGTTGAATTCATCGTCTTGTCTGGCTGTAATGACGTTGCCAAATACCTCGAGTGAACCGGGCTCTGTCACCAAACTAAATCCGGTATCTTGGTGAAGACCACAGGCAAACGTGAGTGAAGAGGTGAGTGAAAGAATCAGAGAAAATCGTTTTAACATAATGGTTATCGAGACCTATAACAGGGTTAAGAATCTGACGGCAGAAGCCGAACCTGACGATAAAAAAAGGGACCACAAAGGGTCCCTGTATTTGTTTGTTGTCCATGTGAAGCGGTCAGCGTATTGGTTGATAGTGTGTTAGTGATTGTTTACTAACACGCTATCGTCGAAGAGCTATCATCGAAGAGCTATCGCCGAAGAGCGACCGTTCAAACTCGCTATTAGCGAACGATGAGCATGATCTCTTCTGGAGTCATTGGCTTGTCGAAGTAGCTCATGAATTGACCGAAGCCTTTGATGTCGCCATTCGAGAACTTGAATGCACCAGACTGTAGGTTGGTACCAATCACTTGTTGAGCGTTTGGACCCGCAATCAAGATTTGGTTCAATACTGCACGAGTGGTGTTGATTTGAACATCTGCGCCTTTCACTGCCTCTTCGTGTAACTGAGCAATGCCGTTGCGAATTTCGATAGTGAATGCTTCGTTAGTATCAGAGAAGTTGTACGTTAGCATCATGTTTACGTCTAACGAGTTTTCTGCGATTAGCGTTGAAGTCATCATATCGAAGATTTGCTTACTTGGTAGCGCAGTTAGTACGTCTACAGAAGCAAAGCTGATCATGTTAGAGAAATCACGAGTACCTTCTAGTTCAGCTGCAGCATTCAATGCCCAGTTGCGCCAGTTGATGTTCACTTGATCTGCAGACCATGCTTTGTAAGCTTGTGCTTTCAGTAAGCGTGCTTCCATGTCATCTTTATTTACCGTGATTGGGTAAGAAAGAATCTCTGCTGCAAAGGTGTAGTTCTCTGCTTTCATCGCCGCTTTTGCTGTGTCGATGATGTTGTCACGACCGCCCATGATCTCTACGAATGCTTTAGCGCGTTGCTCGTAAGCCATTGGCTCTAGCTGCCATGGATCCGCTTCGAAGAAACCGTTGTAACCTACGTAAATCTGGCGAACGGCGTGTGCAACGGTACCGTAGTGCTCACCTAACCAAGGGTGCTCAGCAAGGTGCTTAGGAAGTTTAACCACTTCAACTAGCTCGTCTGGCGTCATACCTTTGTTCATGTAACGGATTGTTTGGTCATGCGTGTATTGAATCGCATCACGATAAGCCGTTAATACGTCAGATACCGCTTCTTTACCTTCAACAGGGCGACCGTGAGAGTTAATCATGATCTCAGTGTCGAACTTACGCATTACGTCAATGCCCTTGAACCACATTGATGGGTCACGGAATTTAGTACCACGGATGGTGTGAAGGTTAGGGAAGTTTTCGCCTTGAAGTACTTCAGCCGCGTGCAGGATTTTCTGCTCTGGGAAGTAAACCACTAACTCATCTTTAGTTTCAGATGGCACGTTCTCGATGTGCATCTTAACGCCAGCAATTTCAATTTCAATGTGGCTTTGGCTTGGTACAAGCAGGTTTGGTTCAATGAACGAGATAGCACCTTGCATGAAACGTGGACCAAGGCCGTCGTTTACTGTGCCGTGCTCACCTTCTTCTACGTGCTTAGCACCTGTGTAAGAAGTACGGTGACCAAATAGAGTTCCTAGGTTTGAAGACCAGTTAGCCACTGCAGCGGTTAGGCCTTCTTCAGCGATGATTTTTACTTCACCTGATGCCACTTCTTCGTCAGTCACCCACGCACGCACACCAGAGATGTGGTCGATGTGGTTGTGAGAATAAATGATTGCTTTAACCGGCTTGTCGGTGATTTGACGGAACTGTTCTTTAACCGATTGAGCCATTTCTACCGACTCGCCTGGATCAACAATGATGATGCCGTCCGTACCTTCAATCATGACGGGTGTATCTAGACCGAAACCGTAACCAAGATATACGTTGTCATCTACTTTGATGATTGCTTGGTCCATTTTACGACCATGCTTGGTGAGGATTGGGTGAACATGGTCAGACTCAGCAGTGTAAGCTAGAGAATCGCCTGTTTTAGAAACAACTTGAATACGTTCGCCTTTTCCCCAGAACATGTTTGATTTGTGTTCGAATAGAACCTCGCTCTTGTAGCGAGCATCAAGATCAATGTTTTGGTATTGCGCAGCATTTGCCGTCTGAAGTTCTTGGCCGACTTTCGATGTCGCTTCGACAATCGGCGTTGCAGATGCAAAACCAGAAGCAAGTAGAGTGCTCGCAATAGCAACAGGAAGCGCCATTTTTTTGAATGTATTAGTCATGGTAGTGACCTTATATTTGGATACAGGAATTGGATTTCTTGAGCCAAATGATAGAGGTGGGGGAGGTCGCTATCTACGCGCTAATAATATTTCAATCTATCGTTTTTTCGATGATTTGTTTGATAAACGATTGTATTGGCGATTAATTTTGATCTAAATCAATTAGTAAATGAGCTTGCAACAGATACAAAAATGCCCTGAAATTCAGGGCATTTGTTTTACAATTAGTCGCTAGTTCATGAGTGGCTGTGATACGAGTGAATAACAGCCAAATCATTGAATATTTAATTGCTTATCAAGAGCTAATCGTTTACCAAGAGCTTAATCGTTTACCAAGCACCTAGGTATGACTTGTAAGATTGTAGGCGAACCGTTGCTGCACCTATTACATCAATGAAGCCCCAGAACGGGTGTGGCTTCTCAGCCGAGATCCAAGCCGCGCCAGTTGAACCAATAGGGATGTTGTAGCCTTCTGGTTCAATGATCTCAAGTACGATAGTACGACCTAAACCATTGCCGTTTCTTACCACGTGTTGACCGACGCTTTGTGGCCCCTGAAGTGGAGAAATACTCGACTCACCGGTACCGGCATTAAAGCTGTGTACTTTTGCTCGGAACACGTGACCTGGGTATGCATCAACGAAGAACTCAGCGAAGTCTCCTACTTGAACATAGCCATAAGTTTGGTCTGAAATACGCATCTCAAGAAACTTTTTGCTGGTGTTGTAGAGGTGCATGTTACCCATGACAGAACCTTCAGCAATATTCACTATCGATACCTGACCATCAAATTCAGCTCTAATGGTTTTCTTCTCTTGCGCCCAATTTACTTTTTGTAGATCGGCTTTTAACGACACCAGTTCAGCGTGCAGCACTCGAAGATCAGAGTCGTACTTTTCTACGTCACGCATATTGAAGATTTCAGGTGAAGTTTCAGCGCGCTCTAAGTCGCGAGTCATTTGCTTGATCTCTTCTTCTTTCTGAACAATTGAAGATTCGATCTTGGCTTTATCTGCGGCAGAATTGATGTTGACGAGAGTGTAGATTATGTCGCCTTCTTTAACCATTTGGTTGTGCTCAACAAGCACTTGGTCGATCTGCTGACCAAAGATAGGTGACATCACCGCGTGTGGTGCTTTCACTGTGGTTGAGTTGGTTAAATCAACCGGTGCCCATAAGCGAGAGATAACCGCTAATACTGCAAGGATTGTTACGCCGCCAATGGCAGCCCACGTGTAGTTTTTGAAGTTCTTCTTCAGTGCACCTGTCGCAAACAGTGACCATACAATTAGGATGTATGGAATCATCATCTCTTTCATTATGCGACCTCTTTTTCTGTAGGGGATGGTTTTGTTGGAGCCTTTTCTTCTGAAGACTGTTCTTTTGAAGATTGTTCTACAGGAGACTCTTGTGTTTGAGACTGACTTGTTTGAGACGGCTCTGTTACCGATTGTTCAGGTGATATGTGGACAGCGGCTGTCGCTGCATTAGTCGCATCTTGTTTAGGCTGAACACCACGGCGAATAACATCACTCAGTGATTGACCAATATGTTTCCAGTTCGCTAATGCGATAACCAAGGCGATAACCCAGAATGTTTTGCTGATGAACAGTCCGCAAAGTGACAGTGCAAACACGATTTGAACGTGAGCGCTTTTGTGCTCTTTTGCTTTATGCACACCCAGTTCATGCAACTGCCACATGCCGTAAACACCGGCTAATACCACAGCAATGGTCACTGAGAACAAGTAACCAGAGAAGGACTCCATCTGGAAGAAGTTCATCATCATTTCATTGGGGTGATTGTTGAATTGAGACATGTCGATGTCTTTAGAATGGATTGTGCCTAATGGTGCAAGAGCCCATGCTCCAGCAAACATCACTGCCATAAACAGGCAGAATTTAATCAAGACCATCACAACGGCCCAGATTTTCTGGAAAACGATTTTAATAAAGTTCATATCTCAACCTAAATAAGGAGAGAGAAAGTGCAGCCTTGGTACAAGACTTTTAGAAGACATCTGAAAGAGGTGTTGAACTCACGTAACCGTATAGACCTACTGAGTCAAAAGTACTAGATGACAATTAAAAATCGCTTTGACCACGTAGACAACGCATTCTCGCGAATAGAGTGTTAAAAACACCTGGCGAAATCATTCTTAAGTAACGTCTACCATTGATAGGTTCGTTTGCTGCATTGGGTTTTAAGGCCGTCTTCCGTGATGTGTGCAACACCATCATCTACACATTTTTAGGTTTTCTGTTTAGGTTAAGAATTGATTTGTTGGCGAAATAATAGGAAGTGTAACTGGTGCTATCTACGCATTATTGCGATATTGAATTATCGTAATTACGATGAATTGAGTGGTTGCTTAAACGTGAGGTGGGTTTATTTGAACAGGCTCAAACTCGGCTTATAAAATATGTCTATTTAATTAGCCTGGATCATAGAAGTGGCTATAAAAGTATCAATAAGGCAGGACGGAAATATTGAATACTCCGACCAGTCTAGGGTGAGTTTGGGTGGATTAAGCGTTACTGGCACAGCGAAGAGATTTAGATTCCAATCTGGCGAATGTGGCAGCTATTCGAAAGAGTGAGTTGTTCTGACATTTTTGCTCTTTACCATATGATGCTTCCTTCTCAGTTTTGTTTTCTCAATGAGCATCCGTTGTTTCATTCTATCGCTTTTACGATAAGATAATTAAATCTATCGCCAAATGAGCACTGAATCATGAGTAATGACATTCCGAATTTTAACTTATTGGCTGTGTTTTCAGCGGTGATGGAGCAGGGCAGTTTGAGTAAGGCTGCCGATCATTTGAATACCAATCAATCGACGATCAGCACTGCGCTCGGCCGACTGAAAAATGAAATTGGCCAAGAGTTGTTTGTGCGCAGTGGGCGAGGGGTTGTGCCTACTGCTTACTCGCAAAGCTTGTATGAGCAAATCAAAGCGCCAATACACGAGCTCAACGGCGTGTTTCAAGGTATGGCTGGGTTTGATGAAGCGAGTACAGAGCGCAGGTTTGTGGCTTCGGTTCCCGAACATTTAAAGTGGATGTTGCTCGATCGATTTTCTCAGTTATCTAACCAAGGCTTATCTCTTGAGGTGTATGACCAACCAGATAGTGATGATCAAGTCCATGAGGATCTATTAACTCAGAAGTTTGATTTGATGATCGACATTGTGTTGCCTGAGCATTCAAGCATGATGAGCGAAAAGCTCTACGACAGTGAGTTTGTGATTGTTTGCCGAAATGGGCACCCTAGGATCAAAGGTGAGATCACCGAGGCGCAATATCTCAGTGAGCAACATGCGGTTTTAGCCAGAACACGTCGCCAAGTAAGAAGTTTGACTCACTACACTTCGTTAGACTTATCCTCGCGTAAAATTGTAATTCACGGCAGCTCTATGGCCAGTAACCTAATGCTGTGTAGCCAGACTGATTACATCACTGTTGTGCCGCTTTCTATGGCGAACCAGTATCAGGAACGTCTTGGGTTACAGTTGTTCAAACCGCCTTTCGATTATCAGCCTATCTCTCATTACCTCATTTGGTTGAAAAAACAGAACACCGATCCGGCACATAAGTGGTTGAGAGAGCAGATCATCAATACGACTAATGACATGTCTAAACCACTAAACAGTTGGCGCTCCGCTTTCTGATCGTCGCCCTATCTTTTGTTTGCCAAATATCTTCTTAACAAATCACTTGTATTAAGTGAGTTATAATAGAAAATTATCACAATGAGAATTTATGATAATTTCATTTATTTGCTGTCAGCTCGTATATTAACCCTAACAAAGGAGTGGGTAACCTCCACTCACGATTATATCGGCTCAGGTTGCTGGGCTAAAAAGGGCGAAATATGAAATTCCTACACACAATGATCCGAGTTACTGATTTAGACAAGTCTATCGAGTTCTACACCAAGGTATTGGGAATGAAGGAACTTGAACGCCACGAAAACAAAGAGTACCGCTACACATTGGTTTTTGTTGGCTATGAGCAAGGCGGCACGACTATCGAGCTAACGTACAACTGGGATACGAATGAGTACGAGATGGGCAGCGCGTTTGGTCATCTGGCATTGGGTGTAGAAGATATTTACGCAGCATGTGACAAAATCAAATCGCTAGGTGGCAACGTCACTCGCGAAGCGGGTCCAGTGAAAGGCGGCTCAACTCATATCGCTTTTATTACTGACCCAGACGGCTACCAAATCGAACTGATTCAACTAGGTTAATCGAGGATATAACAATGACAAACGCACTATTTCAACCAATTCAACTTGGTAATATCGAGCTTAAAAACCGTATTGTTATGCCACCGATGACGCGTTCTCGCGCAACGCAACCTGGTAATTCAGCAAACGATATGATGGCGGCTTACTACGCTCAGCGTGCTTCTGCAGGTTTGATTATTGCTGAAGGCACACAAATTTCACCTATGGGTCAAGGCTATGCTTGGACTCCGGGTATCTATTCTGATGAGCAGATCGCTGGTTGGAAAAAAGTGACTGATGCCGTACATGAAAAAGAGGGCGTTATCTTCGCTCAACTTTGGCATGTAGGCCGTGTAACACACCCAGACAACATTGGTGGTGAACAGCCAATCTCGTCTTCTGCACTTAAAGCACAAAACGTAAAGGTATTCATCGATAACGGTACTGATGAACCGGGCTTTGTTGATGTGGTTGAACCTCGTGAAATGACGAAACAAGACATCAAAGAGGTGGTTGAACAGTATCGCCAAGCGGCTTTGAATGCGGTTGAAGCAGGCTTTGATGGTATCGAACTTCACGCAGCGAATGGTTACTTAATCAACCAATTCATCGATTCTGAAGCAAACAACCGCACTGACGAATACGGTGGTTCAATTGAAAACCGTTTACGTTTCCTAGGCGAAGTGGTTGAAGCTATGGTTGAAGCGATTGGTGCTGACCGTGTTGGTGTACGCCTTGCTCCGTTCACATCGTTGAATGGTACGGTTGACGCTACACCAGTAGAGACTTACACAGCGGCGGCAGCACTACTTAACCTATACAAAATTGTTTACCTACACATTGCAGAAGTTGATTGGGACGATGCACCTGAAACGCCAAAAGCATTTAAAGCAGCAGTTCGTGAAGCCTACGAGGGTGTCCTTATTTATGCGGGTAAATACGATAGCGAGCGTGGCGAAAAAGCCGTTGCTGAAGGCGTAACTGACATGGTTGGTTTTGGTCGTCCATTCGTTGCGAACCCAGATTTACCAGCTCGTATTCAAAATGGTTACCCACTTGCAGCGCACGATCCAAACACATTGTTCGGTGGTGCTGAAAAAGGTTTAACGGATTACCCAGAATACGCAGGCTAAAAACAGCTGCCTGAAGCAGAGTATTGAGATAGTATCTCGATCCTGTTGAGTGTTTATAAAAAGCAACCTTGCAGAGTCGGGTTGCTTTTTTTTGTTATTGGACTAAGTAAAATGATGAACGTGAAAGCGATGCGCGGAGAGCTTTACCTTCTATTTGCCACCCTGCTAGCTGGGGTGGGATGGATTGCATCTAAGCTGGTGGTATTAGAAATGCCTGGGCCAGTGTTCATTGGTGTGCGATTCCTCGTCGCGAGTCTTATTCTTCTGCCATTTTGTATTCACCATATTCGTAAGCTTTCGTTTAAGCAGATTCTGTCTCTTTGCGGCGTGGGTTTGTTGTTGTCTGCCTCATTGCAGGTATGGGTGTTTGCAGTTTCGGTGACTGAAAGCTTGTCGGAAGGGGCATTCATCATGAGCTTAGCCATGATCATTGCACCGTTTGTGTCTTGGATTTTGTTTCGAGTTAAGCCTAATCGCGCGTTTTGGATGTCTTTCCCGATCGCGATTATTGGCATGCTGTTGCTGACTTTGGGTAACGGCTGGCATGTTGAGCAGAGTCAGATTTATTTCTTACTAGCATCGATGTTGTTGTCTGTTCACTTTGTGATGAACAAGCGTGTGATTACCAATATCAAGCCTATCGCATCAATCTGTGTGCAACTGTTTGTGGTGGGTGTGAGTGGTTTAGCCTTTGCTTCTATGACAGCTCAGCCGGAGTTCGAAATCACCAAAACCTTAGTCTTCTGGTTTATTGTCTCTGCGGTGATCGCAACGTCTATTCGTTACTTGCTACAAACGGTCGGTCAGCACTCCGTGAACATGGAAGTGGCGGCATTGATCATGATTCTTGAGCCTGTGTGGACGCTGCTGTTAAGTGTGAGTGTGCTTGGCGAAAGTGTAGAGATGCAGAAGCTGCTCGGTGGGGCGGTGATCATTGCTTCACTATTTTGCTATATCAAATGGTCGAGACGAAAATAAAACACTCGGCGCAAGGCCGAGTGTGGGTTGTTTTTCAATACACGTTCAGAGTGTAATAATTTCTAAGCACTAAGCTTGCTAAGCAGTGAACGCGGTAAGATCAGATTGCCGCGACTACTTTCTGAAGTAGCTTGAGCATTTGTTGTTGCTCTTCAGCATCTAACTCGTTCATCAACTCTTTGTTTAAACGAACGGGGATAGGAACGAGTTGTTCTTCAAGTGCTTTTCTGAGCCTTATCAGGCGAGTGTTGAACAAGACTTGTCGAGTGCAGAGCAAGGGTTAAATTCTGCGAATAAGACGTGCAAAGGGTGTCACCGTACTTATCGTTCTCGCTGGTAACTATTCTAACAACGAGCTTTAAATACAGGTGGTAAAGTCGAACCCTTACCACCATAGTCCTATCGCACAGCCTTCTTTTCTTTGTGCCATCAATTCGAATGCACTAGGGGCGGGAAAGGACGTGAATGAATTAGTCGCGAATAGTGACTTTTGTAATCACAATATCTTCGCAAGGCACATCTTCGTGTCCCCAGCGAATGGTTGTTGGTGCTTTCGCAATTTTGTTTACCACATCCATACCTGCTGAAACCTTACCGAATACCGCGTAACCCCAGCCAGCATTGGTTGTTGAGGTGTGATCTAGGAAATCGTTGTCATCAAGGTTGATGAAGAACTGCGCCGTTGCAGAATGTGGTGCATCAGTCCGAGCCATTGCCACAGAACCAATCACATTCTTCAAACCACGGTTTGCTTCGTTGACGATTGGGGCGCGAGTTGGTTTTTCTGTCATGTCGATAGTGTGACCACCACCTTGAATCATGAAACCTTCAATAACACGGTGAAATGTCGTGCCTTCGTAGAAACCGTCTTGGCAGTATTTAAGGAAGTTTTTCGACGTTACTGGCGCTTTTTCAAGGTTCAGTTCAATCTCGATATCGCCAAAGTTGGTGGTGAAAGTAATCATAGGGCTACCTAAAGTTGAAGTTTTACTGAGTCGTAATGACGAAAGTGGGTTGCAGTATAGGGAAAATAACAGCGGATACCAGTGATGGTTTTATTGTGGTTGAATTCTCGTCAACCACCAAAATCACGCCTGATATTGTTTAAGGAACATCTCGACACTTGAAGTAATGAGCACTTGCTTGTGTGCAGCATCCGGTGACGGCACATGACCAATGATTTGCGGCCAAAACGCAAAAGACTTAAGCAGACCAATGAACTGCGTGGAGGCGAATTGTGGGTCTAGTTCTACTAAACGACCGTCTGCCAACGCGGCTTTAATCCAGGTTGTAAGTCCACTTTCTGCTTGGGAATATTTTTCCATCGCTTGATGCGCCAGTTCTGCGTTATGGAAATACTCTGAGAACAAAACGCGTGACAGGTCGATGAAGCCTTCAGACTCAAGTAACTCAAGCTCTTGATTGGCTATCGAGGAAAGCTGTTCTTCAAGTGGCAGTTCTGCTTGATATGGGAAATGCGTTGCGGCCAGAGTTTTGCTCCAAATGCTGTCTAGAATCTCATCTAAAAGCAGTTCTTTGCTGGCAAAGTGATTGTATACGGTGCGCTTTGATACTTCTGCGCGACTCGATATTTTATCCATGCTGGTGGCCTTGTAGCCATGCTCAGTAAACTCTGCGATAGCAGCGGCAACAATCGATTCACGTTTTCTTTGGCTCAGCGTTTTTTTTACAGTCATCGGGATACTACTCAATATGTCGCGGTTAGCATTACATACGCTAATTTTACACCAGTAAGTTTACTTTTAGAACACCAATCCGCGTATTGGTAATTCGGTCGAGAGCAACTGAATCGCTTTGCAATGCACGGTGGGTATCATAGAATCGAAAGTGTATTCGAATTTTATTGATATCAACGGAAGAGAATAAACAATCAATGAGTAGTATTTTAGAGTGTATTCGTACAGTTGGACGAGGAGAAAGAGGACGTAAGCCTTTATCGTTCGAACAAGCCTACCGCATCATGGATGAGTATTTAAGCGGAGAAGTCGGTGACGACCAAATGGCTATGCTACTGATGTTGATTCGTGTGCAGAATGAAACCAATGAAGAGATCGCTGGCTTTGTAAAAGCGTTTCAATCTCGAGTGCCAGATTTAGGCGCTGATATTGATTGGCCGTGTTATGCAGGTAAGCGTAACGATAACGCCAGTGGCAAGCCTTGGAACTTGTTGGCGGCAAAAATCTTAGCTGACAATGGCTATAAAGTGTTAATGCATGGCTATATGGATAAGCCGAGCGGTAGGACGCACGTTGAAAGCCATTTGCAAGATGTCGGTGTGCAAAGTGCTGAGAGCCCTGAACATGCTAAGTCGATTCTTGAACAAGACGGCATTGCTTATTTACCGCTAGCTAACTTTGCGCCCGAAGCACAAACCATGATTGGTTGGAAACACCGCTACGGTTTGAGAACACCAATTAACACGGTAGTTCGAGCATTGAATCCTGGTGGTGGCCGTTTAGGTCTGCGTGGCAGTTTCCATCCTGGCTTTCCACAACTTCATGCGGAAGTTGAGCATGTTATCGGAAATAAATCCCACTCGGTGATTTCATTCAAAGGGATGAACGGTGAGTCGGAATATAATCCTAAAGTTAGCCAAACGGTATGGATGAGCTCTCCTGACAAAGTCGAATCGTTCTACTGGGAAGAGATGATGAACCTAGAGCTGCCACTTCCTAGTCAATGTGTACTTGGCACATCGGCTGAAGATATGGCGCTAATGGCGAATACCGTTGTCGACAGCATGACAGCCATTCTCTTTGCAGAAACGCACGATAAAACTGAGGCATACCAGAAAGCGGTGCGCCTGTGGCATGAGTATTGTGCGCGTTAGATGGTGGTTTGTAATCAATGAGAGAAGGTCAGCGAGCGCTGGCCTTTTTATACTTGATTTCTAGCAAGGGCTTTTCGTGAACGCCCAAACAATAAAGCTACTTCACTCGCATCAAGCGATGCATTTTGTCTTCGAACTGAATCTCAATCACCTGTGAGATTTTCATCTTATCAACACGATCAAGCATTCTCGCTTGGTAATCACGTTTTTTCATCCACTCTAGCGGTTCTTTAAAGCCATCTTCATTAATCACAAACGACTGATCGGTAATAGAGTCTTCAAAGATATGAACCACCCAAATGCGTGATTGGAAATCCAATAACTCACTAAAGTAGCTTTTTAACTTAGATAAGGAATTCGTTAGATACGTTTTAGGTGGGGTTTGGGAAGACATAGTAAACCGTATTTGGACAATGAAAATCGGCAAGGGCGCCGTCTGATCATTATAGCCTTTACCCGTTAGGCTTGTCAGGTCGAATTCGGCAGCCATTCACGGCTATTGCGCTTGCTAATGCTACTATGGCTGCCAGTTAGAGATTAACCAAATCAGTGTCGGATTCACTATTTAACGAATAGGCCGAAGTCGATCTCTTGTTCTCTTTGATATTTCACCAGCTTCACTTTTAGGTCGTGTTTTGCTGCTAAATCAATGGCTAAGCATGACATGCGTTTTATCTCATCAACGCAGCTTGATATCAGCGGTTTTTCTTGATTATCGATAGTGGCGATGAGTGTGTTTTCTGTGCCGTCGTTACCTGCGTAAATATACGCGTACATGTTGTTGTCGTGTTGCATAAACTTCCTAAAACGGGATTTCTAATTATTAGTGAGGTGAAGATTACAGGGTTTATTTACGCAGGCTAGCTCGGCTAAGTAAGGTTAAGCAAGGGAAAGTAAGGCTTTGTAAGGGCTCTTTTTTTTCTTTTTTCTGGCGTTCGAAAACGTGCTCAACCCTTTGTTTGTCTCACTTTTTTGTCTTGTTAGGTTTTGCCTATCAATAAAATTGTTGAAATCCATTTAGTAAAATCAAGATTTTAGACAACAATTAACTTAACAAGATAGAAAATATATGACGCAAAGTATTTAGGGAGAACGCAATGCATTCTATTAAAGTGAAAGATTACATGACGCAGCAGGTTGTGACATTTACTCCTGATATGCCGTTAAGTCTAGCGTTAGACAAAGTGATGCGTAGCCACCATATGGGTGGGCCCGTAATCGATGATAACGAACAAGTGATTGGCTTCCTTTCAGAGCAGGATTTACTCGAGAAACTTGTGAAGGTCAGTTACTTCTGCCAAGACACACACCTTGTGGGTGACTGTATGTACCAAGAAGTGCTGTCGGTGTCACCTGACTTATCCATTATTGAATTGGCGGACATGATGCAGGTTGGAAAACCTAAAGCATACCCTGTGATCGATAATCGAAAACTGGTGGGTATTATCACCAGAACTGATGTTTTGAGAGCAATTGGCAAGAACTTGGAAGAATGCTTCAAACATCAGGTATAGTAGCGTGTTAAGAACGATTATTTTTCTCAATACTCTCAATTGAAAAAAGGCGCACTAGCGCCTTTTTTCTGTATAGCGCTTTTCTTGGTCGATCCTTTCTTTTTGGATCCCTAGCCAGTTGAACAGTTGAACAGTTGAACAGCTGATTAGGCTTTAGCTCTTGGGTATTCCAACTTTTGGAGGTTTCATGTCAAATCAAACGGCAAAGTTTGTTGAAGGTTCAACGATGCGCCACATATTGGTGATGTCGGGGGCTGGCTCTGTCGGTTTGATGGCGTTATTTGTGGTCGATCTGCTCGACATGCTGTTTATCAGTATGCTCGGACAGGTTGAATTGGCTGCTGCGGTAGGCTTTGCAGGTACGCTGACTTTCTTTTCTACCTCCGTTTCTATCGGTACTTCCATTGCCATGGGCGCATTAGTGTCCAAAGCCATCGGCTCCAAGAATCAAGAGCACGCTCGAAACCTAAGCACCAGTATCATGCTGACTGCGTTTGTTATCAGTTCAACCATAACTGCAATCATGTTCGCTTATATTCCAGAGCTGCTAGCCGCGATAGGCGCCAAAGGCATTGCAGCCGAACGCGCTCAAGCTTACCTACAGATTTTGCTACCTAGTGGTCCATTTTTGGCGTTAGCGATGGCAGCGGGTGCGGGCTTAAGAGCGGCAGGTGATGCTAAGCGTTCGATGTGGGCAACTTTGTCTGGCGGCATTGTTAACGCGATTCTCGATCCTCTGTTTATTTTTGGTTTTGGTTGGAACATCGAAGGGGCGGCTATCGCTTCGGTTGTCGCTCGTTTCTCGGTGCTATTCTTTTCGCTTTATCCTCTTATTCGCAGCCATCAGCTGGTAGCTCCGCCTTCTTTTGTGCAATGGCGCATTAATATTCGACCAATATTGGCGATTGCGCTGCCTGCGATTATCACCAATACCGCAACGCCTATCGGTAATGCGATTGTAACAACGGGTATCGCACAATATGGTGAGGATTTTGTCGCGGGCTTTGCCGTGATAGGTCGTCTGACGCCAGTTTGTTTTGCGGTTATCTTTGCCTTGTCTGGCGCTGTGGGGCCAATCATTGGTCAGAACTTTGGTGCTGAACGCATGGACCGAGTAAAAGAAACACTCAATAACTCATTGCTGGTTACTACGGCATACACCATCGCTGTTTGTATTCTGTTGTACTTCGTTCAAGGTTATGTCATTCAAGGCTTTAGCTTACAAGGTGATGCAGCAATCATTGTGGCGGCTTTCTGTACCTATGTGGCGTTAACCTTCACCTTTAACGGTGCACTATTTGTTGCCAACACCTCTTTTAATAACCTAGGTAAACCGCTTTACTCGACAGCATTGAATTTGGGTAAAGCGACGTTAGGTACTCTGCCGTTCGTATATCTAGGTTCGCAATGGTATGGCGCTTTGGGTGTTCTCTATGGTCAAGCTTTGGGTAATGTTTTGTTCGGAATTTTAGGTATCTTGGTGCTTCGACATCATATCGCTGAACTGATGCAAGGATCTCAAGTTGATCCAGTGGAAGATGATGTGTCGATTGTCAGCTTGAACACTCAGCCATTCTGTTCACACGATGCGGTTCTTATTGATGATGTATCGGCGAACCGTGAAGAGTGTGCGGAGCTTAAATCTCAGTAAGCCATCGGCGCTGGCATAATATTTTTGTTTTCTTGAAAACTTCTTCTTGACCTTGGAGTAGCCTCCAAGGTTTATACTTTTGATGAACTTAAGGTTCTGTTGCTCGTGAGTTAGCAACAACCTCAAGGCTTTTGAGTATTAAGGAGATACATTATGTGCGCAAAACATGCAGCGTGCCGCTCAGCAAAAGTGGACGTTCAACCTCAAGCGGCAGGAGCAAGTTGCTCTAGCCCTAAAATTTCAAGCATCACAGCAGCAGGTACTTCATCTGGTTGTTGTAGCTCTTCTGCTACTTCGTCATCGTCTGGAGATGATTGTTGTAGTTCGTCGGACAGTGGAGAAGAAGACAGTCAGTCCTCAACTTTATCTCTCGACGCCAAATTTTCGAAAAGTTGGCTGGTTGCCGGAATGGACTGCCCAGCTTGTGCAAGAAAAATAGAAAACGCGATCAGCAATATTGACGGTGTTATTCAAGCGAAGGTTCTCTTTGCTACCGAAAAGCTGGTTGTGAAATTCGATAATCAAAGCCTTGCTGACACCATTGAACAGGTCTCTATCAAAACGGGTTTCCCTCTTACGGAAGTCGGTTCAAAGAAAGAAAAACAACAACCTGAGACTTTTTGGCAAGCTTATATCCAACCTAATTTACAGATTATCGCGATTGCAGCGGCAATGCTGTTTGCGGCGCTTCTGAAAAGTACCTCTCCTCAATTAAGCGAAGGCTTGTTTACGGTAACTTGTCTGCTTGGTTTATATCCGGTGGCGAAGAAAGCGGTTCAGCTGGCGCGTTCAGGTACACCGTTTGCTATTGAAACCTTAATGAGTGTTGCCGCGCTGGGTGCTTTGTACCTTGGCGAAACTGCGGAAGCAGCGATGGTTCTATTGTTGTTCTTGATTGGTGAGCGCTTAGAAGCGTTTGCTTCATCAAGAGCAAGAAGTGGCGTTCAAGCGCTAATGGCATTGGTACCAGAAAACGCGACTAAGATCATCAACGGCGAGCGTGTAGAAGTAGCAGTCAGTGAACTGGTTCCAGGTGATGTGATTGAAGTGGCCGCGGGCTCTCGTTTACCTGCTGACGGCCAATTGATTACAGACGCGGCAAGCTTTGATGAAAGTGCGTTAACCGGTGAATCTGTTCCTGTTGAACACATCGAAGGCAATAGCATCATGGCTGGCGCTGTGGTGGTCGATAAAGTGGTTCGTATCACCATCACTTCAAAACAGGGTGAGAACGCGATCGATCGCATTCTTCATCTGATTGAAGAAGCAGAGTCTCGTAAAGCACCACTAGAGCGATTCCTCGATAAGTTCAGCCGTTGGTACACACCGTTAATGATGGTAGTGGCTCTGTTGGTCATCATCACGCCACCATTGTTGTTTGCGCAGCCATGGGAAACATGGGTTTACCGTGGCCTAGCGCTATTGTTGATTGCTTGTCCGTGTGCCTTGGTTATCTCGACTCCTGCAGCGATTACCTCTGGCTTAGCAGCAGCAGCGAAACGTGGCGCGCTCATTAAAGGCGGCGCAGCGCTAGAGCAGCTTGGTAAAATCCAAACCATCGCCTTCGATAAGACAGGCACACTGACCGAAGGTAAGCCTCAGGTTACGGATATTCAACCTCTATCGGGGTGGCAACAAGACGCGATGCTGCGTGTGGTTGGGGCGATTGAAGTTGGCTCTACTCACCCGTTGGCGCAGTCACTTGTCGCTAAAGTAAAAGACCTGAATATTGAGATTCCTGAATCACACAACAAGAAAGCGTTGATTGGTAGTGGTGTTGAAGGGGATGTTGATGGTGTTAAGTATCAGGTTCTGTCACCGTCTAAAGTCACGTTCGAACTTGGTGCCGATGTGGTTTCTCAGGTAGAAGCATTAGAAGGTGAGGGCAAGACGGTTGTGGTTGCTCTTGAGGTTAAAGATCAAGAAGAATCAACAGAGCAAGCTACGACGGTGATTGGTCTGATTGCTTGGCAAGATACGTTACGCAGTGACGCTAAGCTTGCGATTGAACGACTTAATGAATTAGGTATTCAATCTATCATGTTGACCGGCGATAATCCGCGCAGTGCAGCAGCGATCAGTAGCAAGATTGGTATGCAGTACAAGGCAAGCCTATTGCCAAGCGACAAGGTATCTTACGTTGAGGAGTTATCTCAACAGTCGCACGTGGCGATGGTCGGTGATGGCATTAATGATGCACCAGCAATGAAAACGGCGAATGTCGGCATCGCAATGGGTGGTGGTACGGATGTCGCTTTGGAAACGGCGGATTCAGCACTGACTCATAACCGTTTAACTGAGCTGCCAGCGATGATTGAACTGTCGCAAGCGACCATGAACAACATCCGTCAAAACGTAGCCCTTGCGCTTGGTTTGAAGGTCGTATTCTTGGTGACAAGCTTGTTAGGTATTACCGGTTTGTGGGTGGCAGTTTTAGCGGATAGTGGTGCAACTGCATTGGTGACATTGAACGCATTGCGTCTGCTTCGATTTAAATCTAAAGCGGACTAAATCGAGCTCACCGACATAGAGCATTCTTAATATAAAAGCGCCTTTAGCGGTAATACGTTAAAGGCGCTTTTTGTCTCATTAGTATGCAACATAGGCGTGCGGATTGCTTATTTTTGTGATGCCAATCGGTTTTTTGTGAAACTTGAATTATTGTTGCGATCATTCATGTGACATGTGTCACTTCATTTTGTAATGAGCTTGGTTAGAGTGTGTTCGTACCCCACGAATTTACTATGAGCTTAAATAAGGGTAAAAAGCCCAATAAGCCAAAAGGAGCGAACTATGTCTCAAGCTGTTTTCCACTTAGGTGTTACTGAAGCAGATCTTAACGGTGCTACTCTTGCGATCATCCCTGGTGATCCTGCTCGTGTGCAAAAAATTGCAGAAGAGATGGAGAACCCAGTATTCCTTGCTAGTCACCGTGAATACACGCTTTACCGCGCAGAGCTAGACGGCAAACCAGTTGTTGTATGTTCAACAGGTATTGGTGGTCCATCGACTTCTATCGCAGTTGAAGAGCTTGCTCAACTTGGTGTTCGCACTTTCCTACGTGTTGGTACGACTGGTGCTATCCAACCTCACGTAAACGTGGGTGACATGATTGTTTCTACAGGTTCTGTTCGTCTAGACGGCGCTAGCCTACACTTTGCTCCTATGGAGTTCCCAGCAGTGGCTGACTTTGAAGTTGCAACAGCAATGAAAGCGGCAGTTGATGAATCAGGTGCAACAGTTCACATGGGCGTAACGGCATCAAGCGATACGTTCTACCCAGGTCAAGAGCGTTACGACACGTTCTCTGGTCGCGTTGTTAAGCGCTTCCAAGGCTCTATGCAAGAATGGCAAGACATGGGCGTTCTAAACTTCGAGATGGAATCTGCAACACTGCTAACTATGTGTGCAAGTTCTGGTCTGAAAGCAGGTTGTGTTGCTGGTGTAATCATCAACCGTACTCAAAAAGAGACGCCTGATCACGACACTCTAAAAGTAACAGAAGCACGTTCAATCAAAGTGGTTGTAGAAGCCGCTCGTAAAATGCTTTAAGTCTTAAAGTGCTCTGAGTTTTAGAGAGCATTAAGTCTTCAAGTGACATTAAATTTTGAAAATGGCCGCATCGTATGATGCGGCCATTTTTTTGGTGCGCCGAGCA
>NZ_JBFRJZ010000033.1:0-51720 GCF_041469125.1 Vibrio sp. 10N.286.51.E5
TTAATTTTCCGGATTGGTATGAGTCTTATTATTCGTCTCAGAGTTTGTAGAGGCGCTTTACGTTGATCACGAGCTCTGATATTCCGACACTTATTATTAAGCTCTGCTCTCTCTAGCAGCGCTTGATTACGTAAGTTTATACTTGTGGCTATTGGTTCGTTGATTAACTTTTCCTGAGCGTCTTGAGAGCTCTATCTCCTACTAATTTGAACTGGCTGATAAAGATGCCTCGTTTCTAATAACAAGGTTTTGTTGGTCGGTAACTCTTGCTATCTCCCTCTACTTAATAGATTAATCTACAGGCAGTTACGTGAACTCCCCGGTTATAACGGTTTATAGTTGGAACATTGATGTCTATTTAATTGTTAATTCAGCGTGATTTAAAGTGGGTATCTGTCTGCGGGTAAATATCTTTAAACGCCTTCTCTCAAGGTGATCTCCATTTACTCTTGAGCTTCTAGGTGTCACTTTTCTCTATGACTTCTCTCGAACCTCTTATAAGGACTTGTTTATAAGAATGGTAAAACTACGTACAGACATAATTAAAGTCGTTCTCCGTCTGTTTGAGAGGCCCGATTGAGCAATTTCATGATTAGTTGGTTTGGTAGCATTGGATGGGTAGGGTTCGAGGCGTTTGGTTTATAGGTATTGTAGAAGTTATCTATGGATAAGTAACAGATACAAAAAAGCCGATGTTAGACATCGGCTTAGTTTGAGTCACTTTGAATTAAGCGGGTTGAACTAGAGCGAGCGCTTTACGAGAAACCTCGTGAGCTGCTTTCGTTAAGTTTTGCTTCTCTAGGGCGTCAGATAGGTATCCGTAATCTGAAACATTTGAACGAAGTGCTAGGGCTTTTTCGAAGTGGCTTTGTGCTTCCGCCCACTTCTGCTCTCTTAAGTAGAACTGAGCCAGCGCGCTGTGTGCTTCGGCATTACCACTGTCTTTACTAATTGCACGTTCTAGCATGACCACTACTGGGTGGTGATCGGATAAGTTCAGCTCTGGAAGCAACATGTAGAGTTCATTTGACCCACTCTTTGCAATGTTCTCTTTGATCACAGTGAAGGCTTCTGAGTCAGCTTTGCGAGCGATAAGTTGCTTCACAAAGCAGGATACAAGGTGCGAACTTTGTTTCTGTTTTCTTGAAAGCTTGTTCCAATGGCTGATTAAACCTTCGCTACCTTGCTGTTGTGCCACATCATGAAGTAGCCCACATTGTGCTTTCTGTTCTAATTCACGTTGCTCATCAGCTGTTAGAAGTTTGTTCTTAACTAATTTAGGAGTTAACTCTAGCAATGGCTGCCATAACTTCAGTTGCAAGTAAGTGGCTTTTAACAGGCCAAGTACAGCAGTGTTATTAGGGTATGTGCCTTTTAGGGTCGAAAGTGTATCGAATGCAGCTTCGTAGTTTGACTCGCTGATTTGCTGTTTAGCTTTAGTTAGCTCAACCGCTAGTAGAGAGTCGTCCTGTTGGCTAGCAAGCTCGATGTACTTATCTCGCTCACTTGTATTACCTTGTTCGTGTGCCGCTTGAGAAGCGACTAAATAACAAAGTAGAGGCATGTCGTGATGGTTAGCCCAACGAGTTACTTTCTTCTCAGCGCCTTTCCAGTCACCTTCAAGTAGCTTGATAATGCCTTCATTGGTATAACGACGAGAACGTTTCAGCTTACGAACACTGAACCAGTTCCAAGTTGTCGAGCTTGCGTACATAAGCTTTTTAAATAGGTACTCTAAGCCGAATAGAGCCGCTAGAAGAGCAATGACGAAGATAACCAGTGTTGTTACGCTCATCTCAATGGTCTTATTCGCAATTGAGATCAGAACGTAGCCTTGTTGACCAGAGAACTGAGTACCAACAATTAACCCAGCACCTAGAACGAGAAAAAGAAAAATCCAACGAATCATTATTTTTCCTCCGTGGTCATAACGGTGACTTCACGACGTAGGCGCTCACGTATCACATCTGACAACTCATTTTGAGACTCAAGCTTTACAGGGTATTTCACAGAAATGTTCTGTTCACTTAGCTGTTTAATCGCTTTCTCAAATTCAATCACTGAGTTGTTATCTTGATTTAGATAAGCTTTCGACCACTCGCTAGCGGTATTAAGAGCTGCGCTATAGAGTTCACCTTGTTCTTTGTAGACGGCGCGAATCGCGGTTTCTAATTTACCTTTGATGTTTTCACGAAGGTAGAAGTGCTGTTCTGGTGATAGTAGAGGGATAACTTCGCCATCACGACTACGGAAGGTAATGAAGTTTTCTGAGAAGTCTTTCATCGACGTCATCAGGTTGTTCTGCCAATCATTAATATCTTGCGATACCGCTTTTTTCTCAACAGCCGCAGCTTCTGGAAGAATCGCATTGGCAAGCGGCAGTGTATCGACTTGCTGTTGCAAGCTTGTGATACGCAGAACTAAGCCGTCACGGTCGATCAGAGGAATAGTGCGAAGCTTGGTAATGTCATTGGTCATTGATTGACGCAGTGACACTAAGCTCGGGTCATTCAGTGCTGCGATACGTTGATCGGCGCTTTCCATTAACTTGGTTGCGCTAACGGCATCATGCTCGAGGAACAGTTTACGTCCTGCTAGTTTCACAAGGTAATCGGCTTCGGCAAGTAACCAGTCATTCGGGCGGCGACCTTTCACGTCAGCCACTGCTAACTGCAGGCTTTGAATGCTCTTCTGCTGTTGAGATTGCACGACCTGAGTTTTCTCCACCGCGTGTGAGGCTTCTTGGATAGTCTCTTGCTTGATGGTTTGTAGGTCTTTATTTACCGCAGATTGGGTATTTTGAAGTTGTGCTTGAAGAGCGGCTATTTGAGCCGAGTATTCAGCGCTCTTTTGCTGCATTTGAAATGCGATACCGCCACTGAAGATAATTGAAATAGCGATCGCAATAGCGCCTAGTTTGACACCGCGCTTACCTTGCTTTTCTGCTTTCTCTATTTGCTCTTTATGCTCAGCTTGAGGCTGCTCATTTTTAGCGGTATTTGAAGCAGAGGCATCAAGCTTCTGTTCAGGTTGTTTTGTCTCTGTAGAGTCAGCTTTTTCGTTTTCAACAACTACTGGCTGAGTATCTTGTTTCTTTTCAGGTTCAATATGCTCATTATTTTTTTTGCTTGTCATGCTTATTTCCTGTTTCTAGCTAGGGCCGGAGAGCAGCCAGTAATATTTGGTTCGTAGCACTGTGAGTATTGGTCACATTCGAGAAGCCGAGTTGTTGTGCTCGTTCTACAATGCGCTGGCTTGGGACAAATAGATGTCTTGTTGAAAGCCAAGCCAAATACTCATCAGGGGTAATTGAGCAGAGATACTCCAATTGTTCCTGACTAGTGATGACAACTTTGGACGTTTTTTTGTTTATCCATGTTTGATAGGTATTGTGGTCGCTAATAGGAATATATTCTCTACGGTAGGTCTCACAATAAGAGACTTGTGCACCTCGATTGAGTAGAGAATCCCTAATGAGCTCACGCCCACCATTGCCACGTAGTATCAAAATGGACTTATTTTCTACGCCATTAAGTTCAGTAAGTTTAAGAAGATGTTCACTATCACTAACTTGAGGATAGTTTACTTTTTGTTTACAGACTTTGCTTAAAACGTGCGCAGTTTTTTGACCAACGCCAAGATAAAGCGGCGAAGTAGGCCAAATGGATGAGGTTTTTGAAAGGATGCTTTGGGCAGCCGCCACGGCGTGGTGACTGACTGCAATAATGATATCGCTGTTATTAAGCTGGGTGCTTAAATCCGCAGAGTTGGGATTATCCACGATACGAATCAGCGGATGATGGATTGCTTGAACCCCTTCATCCGCTAGTTGTTGGCAAAGCGATTGTCCCTCTGAACCGGGACGAGTCACCAACACTGTCATGATTATTCTTGGTCAACGTAGAGCTTGGTTAAGATTTCTCTCGCGCCATCATCCAGCAATTGATTTGCCAGAGTCACGCCAAGTGCTTCTGCATCTTTGCGAGGGCCAGAGATCTCACCACGAACCATCTTAGAACCGTCCGGTTCACCAACTAATGCACGTAGCCAGATGTTTTCGCCATCTAATAATGAGTAGCTGCCGATAGGAACCTGACAGCCACCTTCTAGGGTAAGGTTCATTGCACGTTCGCACAGTACACGATCAGCCGTGTCTTTATGATTCAGTGGTTCAAGGAGTTTAATCAGACGCTCGTCATCAAGGCGACACTCAATACCAACAGCGCCTTGGCCAACAGCAGGGAGAGACTGCTCTGGTTCGATGAAGCTACGAATACGCTCTTCTAGCTCTAGACGTTTAAGACCTGCAGCAGCCAGTACGATCGCATCGTATTGACCATCATCGAGTTTACCTAGACGAGTACCAACGTTGCCGCGCAGCTCTTTGATGATCAGATCTGGGCGGTATTCTAACAGTTGGCATTGGCGACGCAGACTGCACGTACCCACGACAGCACCTTGTGGGAGTTCGTCGATGTTGTTGTAAGTGTTTGATACGAAAGCGTCACGCGGATCTTCGCGCTCACAAATTGTTACCAGACCTAGACCTTCAGGGAAGTCGACAGGTACATCTTTCATTGAGTGAACCGCTAGGTCAGCACGACCTTCTAGCATGGCTACTTCAAGTTCTTTAACGAACAGTCCTTTACCACCCACTTTAGCAAGCGGAGTGTCTAGGATGATGTCACCTTTGGTCACCATAGTTACCAACTCAACCTCTAAACCAGGGTGAGCAGCTTGCAGTGCATCCCTTACAAAGTATGCCTGCCAAAGGGCAAGAGGGCTTTTTCTGGTCGCGATACGGATTGGTGCTGAATTTGTCATGGTGTTTCCGATATAGGTTCTGTAATAGCCTAATCCTACCATTATGAGGCGAGAATTCTTACTGTTTGATCATTCCATACTTTGATAGCTGAGAGATTTTCATGAGTTCACCAAAATAGTGTGATTAGTATCTCATTTGAAACATGGGCTATTATTAGAAATAGTCAATAAAGAGGACACTACGGCGCCGTGAGTTTAACTTTCTGTCATCAAGGAATTGACCAGTATGACGGGTTCCTTTGCTTTACCATTAAGGGTAAAAGTGTTAAATTGATCACGTTTTGTTGCTCCTTTCGTTCAGTAACTAAACAGAACTGCACTTAACCTCAAACCAAGGACTTACCTTGCAGGCTTACACTCAAACTTTGATTCAACGATTAGACAATCTAAATCAGCAGCGCATTGATCGTGCGTTGGCGTTGATGAATGTGCAAGGCCAGCGAGTATTCAACCTTATTCCCGCACTGCTTCACTTCAATCACCCGATGATGCCTGGTTATTATGACCAAAAAGTTCCTTTTGGAATTCGTAGCTTCACGCTTAATGAATTCCAAAAGCAATTTGTCTCTGATACCGAATTAACGCTGGGTGGCAAACTCACCGAGACGGATGAACCAGCAATCCTTGGCTTGTACACCATGGGTAGTACTTCTTCTATTGGTCAAAGCACTTCAAGTGATCTTGATATCTGGGTGTGTGTTTCCCCGGATATGGATGGCGCCTCTCGCGATAGCCTAACCAACAAGTGTCTCTTGATTACCGATTGGGCTGAAACCTTGGGAGTAGAAGCGAACTTCTTCTTGATGGATGAAGAGCGTTTCCGTTCGAACCATTCAGAAGAGATGACCGGCGATAACTGTGGTTCTTCACAGCACTTATTATTGCTTGATGAGTTTTATCGCTCTGCGGTTCGTTTAGCTGGTCAGCGTTTGTTGTGGCAAATCATTCCGCCAGAAATGGAAGAGTGTTACGACGAGTATGTTCAAGGTTTGTGTCAGGATGGTTATCTTGATTGCTCGCAGTGGATCGATTTCGGCAAGCTGAATCGTATTCCCGCTGAAGAGTACTTTGGTTCAAACCTGTGGCAGCTCTATAAGAGTATCGACTCACCGTATAAATCGGTTTTGAAGGCGATCCTGTTAGAGGCCTATTCGTGGGAATACCCAAACACCCAACTGCTGAGTATTGATACCAAGCGCCGCTTCTTTGCGGATGAACCGGATCTGTATGGCATGGATAGCTACTATCTGATGCTTGAAAAGGTAACGCGCTATCTAGAACGCATTAACGACCACACTCGATTGGACTTGGTAAGACGCTGTTTTTATCTTAAGACCCACGAGAAGCTGTCACGAGATGCGGGCATTGGTTCTGTTGCGTGGCGTCGTGAAGCCTTGACTGAGATGACTAAGTCTTGGAATTGGGGACATGAAACCATTGCTGAGCTCGATAACCGCCGTAACTGGAAGGTTGAGCAGGTTAAAGTGGTGCACCATGCACTGCTTGATGCCTTGATGCTGAGCTACCGTAATCTGATTCAATTTGCGCGTCGTAACGACATCACTTCGGCAATCAGTCCACAAGATATCAGCATCTTGGCACGTAAGCTTTACGCTGCGTTTGAGGTATTGCCAGGTAAAGTGACACTGCTGAACCCACAAATCTCTCCGGATCTGCATGAACCCGACTTGAGCTTCATCGAAGTTCGTCAGGGTCAGTCGAATAAAGCAGGTTGGTACTTGTATAAGCAGCCACTGGTTGCACACCGCATTCTTGGTCAGCCTTCTCTAGAGCACCATGAGTACTTGAGTAAGTTGGTAGCATGGTCGTTTTTTAATGGCTTGATTACCGAGTCGACACGTTTGCACTCTGTGGTACGTGACGCTCACATCGATATCGATAAGTTCTATCAAATGGTGAGCGACCTGCGTAATACGTTTTCTTTGCGTAAGCGTCGCCCAAGTATGCAAGCACTGGCGAGCCCGTGTGAGATAAGCCAGCTAGCGATGTTCATCAACTTTGAAAATGACCCGACGTCTGAATTAAGTGGTCGTGCATTAAAAGTGGACCTCAAGAACGCCGATATCTTCAGCTTTGGTGAGGAAGGTAAGAGCTTAGTCGGCAGTGTCGACTTAGTTTATCGTAACTCTTGGCATGAAGTACGTACGCTGCATTTCCAAGGTGATACGGCAATGCTGGATGCGCTGAAGACGGTGCTTGGCAAAATGCACCAAGATGCTTTACCGCCAGAATCGGTTGATGTGTTCTGTTACAGCAAAAACCTGCGTGGTGTGATGCGTAACATGGTGTATCAACTGCTTGCTGAGTGTATCGATTTACGATTGAAACCGATTGAACCCGAGAAGCGCCGCCGCTTTAAGGCTATTCGTTTAGCTAATAAGATGTTTGGTCTGTTCTTCGAACGTCGTGGTGTGTCGGTACAGATGTTGGAAAACTCGGTCGATTTCTACCGTAGCATCTCAACCAATAAGCTCAAAGGCTCACCTTTACTGATGCTCGATAAAGAGCAAGAGTATCAGCTACCAGAAGTGGTGGATGGTTTTGCGAGTGAGGGCTTGATTCAGTTCTTTTTCGAAGATACCGACAAAGGCTTCAATATTTATGTATTGGACGAGTCGAACCAAGTTGAGGTCTACCACCAGTACAGCGGTGAAAAAGATGAGATGATCGCGAGCGTGAATTCTTTCTACACATCGGTAAAAGATGAGTCGAAGATGTCGTCTAAGTTGATTAACTTTAACCTACCTCAGTACTACCAAATCGTTCATCCTGAAGAAGGCAATTCTTACGTTGTGCCTTATCGTAACGATGCAACTTTAGCTTCTCGGAGCTCAAAGATAGTCAACATCTAGTCTTACTAAGCCCGATTGATATTGAAAAAGGAGTGATTGATTCACTCCTTTTTAGTTTTGCTTACAAATGATTAGACCCAATCGATCGCTTCACCTGCGTGCTTCACGCATTCTTCTTTAACCATCTCAAACAGCTCCATGCCTGTCTTTGAACATGTCCACTTGTCGTCAACTAGCTTGAAGTGAAAGCCACCAGATTTAGACGCTAACCAGATTTCTTTCATTGGTTCTTGGCGGTTAATGATGATTTGGCTGCGGTTCTCAAACTCCAGCGTCATCACGTTACCAGTCACTTCGTAATCAATATCTGCCTCTGATTCATCGATAGCTTCTTCGATGTTTTGCATCTGTATATCGACCAGCTGATGAAATTCAGTCTCGTTCATCCTTTCTATCCTATTGCTTTTCCTGAGTGTGGTGCGATTATAGGGGGCATTGAGTTAATAATCACGATATGCAAAATGAAAAAATTAATTGCTGCTCTATTTATGATGTCCGTTATTGGACTTTCTGGTTGTGGTCAAACGGGTCCTTTGTACGATCCTGATGAAGTTCAGCAAACCGAACAATCACAATAAGTGAAAACACGCAGAAATCGTTATTTATAAGGGATAAGAACTTTGGATTACTTCAACTATCAGGAAGATGGCCAGCTTTGGGCTGAGGACGTCGCACTTTCACAACTAGCAGAGCAATATGGTACACCGCTGTATGTATATTCTCGTGCAACATTAGAACGCCACTGGAATGCGTTTGATTCATCGGTTGGTGAGCATCCGCACTTGGTGTGTTATGCCGTTAAAGCTAACTCAAACCTTGGCGTGTTGAATACTTTGGCTCGTTTGGGCTCTGGCTTCGATATCGTTTCTGGCGGTGAGCTAGAGCGTGTGGTTGCTGCCGGTGGCGATCCAGCAAAAGTTGTATTCTCTGGTGTCGGTAAAACAGCCGCTGAAATGAAGCGTGCGCTTGAGTTGAACATTAAGTGTTTCAACGTAGAGTCTGAACCAGAACTAGAGCGACTGAATAAAGTAGCTGGTGAGCTTGGTGTTAAAGCGCCGATTTCACTGCGTATCAACCCAGACGTTGATGCCAACACTCACCCTTATATCTCTACAGGTCTGCGTGATAACAAGTTTGGTATCGCTTTCGACCGTGCTCCTGCTGTTTATGAGTTTGCAAAAACACTCGATAACTTGTCTATCCATGGTATTGATTGCCACATTGGTTCTCAGTTAACGGATATCGAACCTTTCATCGATGCAACCGATCGCCTGCTTGCGCTGATCGATCAGCTACGTGCTAACGGTATCAACATCAAACACCTTGATGTCGGTGGCGGTTTGGGTGTGGTTTATCGTGATGAATTACCACCACAGCCTTCTGACTACGCGAAAGCCTTATTGGCTCGCCTAGACAATCATTCTGATCTAGAGCTGATTTTCGAGCCTGGAAGAGCGATTGCTGCTAACGCTGGTGTATTATTAACGAAAGTCGAGTTCCTCAAGCCAACAGAGCACAAGAACTTTGCCATCATCGATGCAGCAATGAACGATCTAATGCGCCCAGCACTTTATCAAGCTTGGCAGGATATTGTTCCTGTTAGCCCTCGTCAGGGTGAAGCTGTGACTTACGATTTGGTTGGCCCAATCTGTGAGACAGGCGATTTCCTAGGTAAAGATCGTGACCTTGTTCTTGAAGAAGGTGATCTGCTAGCAGTTCGTTCAGCGGGTGCTTATGGCTTCGCGATGTCATCTAACTACAACACTCGTTCGCGTGCGGCTGAAGTGATGGTGGATGGCGATAAAACTCACTTGGTTCGTCAGCGTGAAGAGCTTACGAGTCTGTGGGAACTTGAAAACATTCTTCCGGAGTAATTTTAAGCGTTATGCACTTCCACTTTTCTAAAATGCATGGTTTGGGCAATGATTTCATGGTCGTGGACTGCATTACTCAAAATATTTTCTTTTCTCCAGATTTGATCCGTCGTTTGGCGGATCGTCACACTGGTGTGGGCTTTGATCAGCTACTTGTGGTTGAGGCTCCCTATGATCCAGAAACTGATTTCCATTACCGCATATTCAATGCGGATGGCAGTGAAGTGGAGCAGTGTGGCAATGGTGCACGTTGTTTTGCACGATTCGTTCGCATGAAAGGCTTAACGAATAAGTACAGCATCAACGTGAGTACCAAGAAAGGTAAAATGGTTCTCAAGATTGAAGAGAATGACCTGATCACGGTGAACATGGGCATTCCTGAGTTCGAACCCGGCAAGATTCCATTCAAGGCCAAGCAGCCAGAGAAGACGTATATTCTAAGAACGGATGTACACACCTTATTCTGTGGTGCGGTAAGCATGGGTAACCCACATGTGGTTACCGTGGTTGATGACGTCGACACGGCTGATGTGGACACCTTAGGCCCACTACTTGAATCACATGAACGTTTCCCTGAGCGTGTTAATGCTGGCTTTATGCAGGTCGTTAACCGTGAAGAAGTTCGTCTACGTGTTTACGAACGCGGCGCGGGTGAAACTCAGGCATGTGGCAGCGGAGCGTGTGGCGCAGTTGCAGTGGGTATCACTCAAGGCTTACTGGCTGAGAATGTGAAGGTTCGTCTACCAGGCGGTGACTTACACATTAGCTGGCAAGGCCCGGGTAAACCTCTGTTTATGACCGGCCCTGCAACGCATGTGTTTGATGGTCAACTTTCTTGCTAATAACGACCCAAAACAAATATATTCATAAAAATAAAGGATAGGTTTTGTCTTACGTTGAAGCCGACGCACTCACCGCAGAAGTGGTCGCGGAATATTTACGTGATAACCCAGATTTTTTCCAAGACCGAAAAGATTTGGTTGATCGCCTTGCTATCAATAACGTTGAGCAGGGCGCTGTTTCTCTGGTTGAGGTTCAGCTTAAACGCCAACGTCATCGAATCGAAGAGCTTGAAGAAGAGATCACTGGCTTGATGTCGTTGGCAGCAAATAACGATAAAACCTTCTATGAGTTTATGGATCTGCAAGCGCAAGTGCTGAAATGCAGTGACTTCATGCAGGTGATAAAAGCCGTTGAACAAAAAGCGTTAGATCTTGGGCTTAAGGCTCATGTTCGTATTCTTTCGCAATCTGGCTTTTATCAGTTGAGTGCTGAGGGTTACTCTAAGTTTTCGCTTAACCATTTCAATGGCAAAGATGCTTATCTTGGACGCTTGAGAAAAGCCGACAGACACGATTTGTTTGGTGATTATCCAGTTCCAGAGCTAGGCTCTTATGTAGTACTACCGCTTGCTAAGCAGTCTCCATTGGGTTTGCTCGCCTTTTCTAGTGAAGATGGCGGACATTTCCAACCCCATATGGATACGCTCTTTTTACGCCATTTAGCACTTGTTGTCGCTCATTTGGCGGACACCTTACCTTGGCAGATAAATAATGAGCCTAGAGCCCAAAATACCTCTTCCTAACAGCCTTCAAAAGCCACTTTCTCGCTTCTATGAATATCTCCGAAGCGAGAAGGGACTCAGCCTACACACCCAACGTAATTACAAACAACAACTTGAAACCATGGCCGGTCATTTAGTCACTCTAGGGCTAAAGGATTGGGGTCAAGTCGATGCGGCGTGGGTCAGACAACTGGCCAGTAAAGGCATGCGTGAGGGAATGAAAGCGAGCAGCATTGCAACGCGCTTATCGTCACTGCGCAGCTTCTTTGATTTCCTTGTGTTGCGTGGCGAAATGACCGCCAATCCAGCCAAAGGTGTCTCTGCACCTCGCAAACAACGCCCTTTGCCTAAAAACCTCGATGTTGATGAAGTGGGTCAACTGCTTGATGTGAATGAGGACGATCCATTGTCGATTCGTGATCGAGCGATGATGGAGGTGATGTATGGTGCTGGATTACGACTGGCAGAACTGGTCGGCATCAATCTGAAAGATGTGTTGGGTCGACAAGGCGAAATCCGAGTGATTGGTAAAGGCGACAAAGAACGCAAAGCGCCTTTTTCTGGTTTAGCTAAAGAGTGGGTCGATAAATGGCTCAAAGTTCGTGGTGAATTGGCTTCACCGGGTGAAACCGCGCTGTTTGTCTCTAAGCTCGGGACTCGTATCTCTCATCGCAGCGTGCAAAAGCGCATGGAAGAGTGGGGCAAGAAGCAATCTGTCGCGAGCCACATCAGCCCGCATAAACTGCGTCACTCCTTTGCAACGCATGTGCTGGAATCGAGCCAAAATCTTCGTGCTGTGCAAGAGTTGCTTGGCCATGAAAACATCTCGACGACCCAAGTGTATACCCACTTAGATTTCCAACACTTAGCACAAGCTTATGATCAGGCTCACCCGAGAGCTCGTAAGAAGAATAAAGATTAGATTAAAGGGTTTACTATGCGAATTTATCGAGGGTTAAAGCCCATCAAAGCCATGACCTTTGACTTGGATGACACCCTGTATGACAACTGGCCTGTGATCATGAAGGTTGAGAAAGAGATGGCACAGTGGCTTTATCAAAAGCACCCAGTGTCGGCTTCTTTATCGCTTGAAGAGTGGCAGGGCATTAAGCAGCAAGTCGCATCTGAAAACCCAGCTTTGAAACATGATGTCACCGTGTGGCGTGAAACTCAGATTAAGAGTGGTTTGCTGCAATTGGGTTACTCTCTGCAGCAAGCAGAGCAAGCGGCTCGAGAGGGCATTGAGCATGCCTTGTGGTTGCGTAATCAAGTCGATGTCCCTCAAGAAACGCATCGAGTGATGACTGAACTTAGCCAACGTATTCCTCTGGTTGCGATTACCAATGGCAATGTCGATCCACACAAAATTGGCTTAGGGCTGTACTTTCAATTAATCCTTAAAGCCGGCCCTGATGGCAGAGCAAAACCCTATCCAGATATGTTTGAAAAAGCTCAGCAACACCTAGGTTGTGACGCTGAGAATATTCTTCATGTTGGCGATCACCTCAAAACGGATGTCTATGGAGCCAAGCAAAATGGCTTCCAAGCGTGCTGGTTTAATGACACTGGTTCCAATTTATACCGCTCCCCGAAGGCGAGTGTGCTCCCTGATGTTGAAATAGACCAACTTAGCGATCTTATGCGACTAATTTAATGGCTCGGTAAGCTTATTGTGTCGCATTTATGCTATTGAATTGTTACATTAGTCGCCTATAAAAGCCTGATTAGGCTAGGATAATTGGCGACTACTTTTTATCGATTCATTTCAGTCATAGCAGTGGTTGCGGGTTGTTACTTCACTCGATTTTGAACAAGGGTTGGCATGCAAACATTTACATTTCTCGCAAATACTGAGGCGTTATTTAGAGCTCAATTTGATCAGCGAGAATGGTGTGACAGCAAACAGTACCTTATTCAAATTTTCTCAGCTCAATCTTCAGATCTAGCTCGTCAAATCGCGGGTGTTGCCCTCAATCGTTTAAATAATGCGACGCTAATTGGCCAGAGTGCTCGTCATGTTATCTGTGATAATTGCCTTGAAAGTGCATGCACCTTAGTCATCATCAGTGAGTTCAACGAAACCCATCTAACCTCTGCGGTCCAGCCTTTTTCCGGCAATCCAAATCAAGACAGCCAAGACTTAGCTTTTCAGCTGCGCCTTACAGAAGAAACCAAAACGGTCATCAGCTTGTGCGATCAGGTTGAAGGGCGTGATTATCCTATTTATAGCGCTTTTGAAAATTTGCCTTACGCCTTGCCGATAGCTGGTGGACTGTGCCATGAGAATGAATTTGGCCGTTGGGTTATGTATAACGAGCAAACCTACCAGCACGCCTGTGTTGCTGTGGCTCTGACTAACCCAAGATTGAAGGTTTGGTCGGACGCGTACTCTGAGTGGAACCCGATTGGGATGAAGCTACGAGTCACACACGCAATCGGAAATCGCTTATACGCATTGAACGACAAGCCGGCTATTGAAGTATTCAAACATTACCTTGCGGATGGCAAAGACCTTCCTTTTAGTCAACTGATGAGCTTTCCACTTTATCGAGAACTTGGCAGAAAGAAGGGTATCTCGACGCCGCTACGTATTAATGATGATGGCAGTATTGAGTTTGATAGCCCTTGGCATGTCGGTGAAGAGGCGCAGTTTTGTTATAACCACCCATCGCTCACTGCAGAAAAGGTGCACCACGGTGCCGAGATGCTAGCCATGCATCAGCCTGAATCGGTGATCATTTATAACTGCGTATCTCGACTTGAATTTATCGACAGTAAACTTGAGCTCAAGCCATTTGAAGGGATAGTGAATACATGTGGTGCCTACTGCATGGGGGAGCTATACCGTAATGAAGACCGCCAAGAGATACTGCACCACAGCTTGACTTATATCGCTATGCGCGAGTCTGACGAGATTAAAGAGTTTCATTGCGAAGACTTTCAGTGTGGCTCAACCGTGTCGCCATTGCTTAACCTAGTCAGAAATGCAGTCGCTGATCTCGACAGTATGAATACTCAGATGGAAAAGAAACTCCATCAACAAGCGCGTCGCTTAACCGAAAGCTATCGCATTGACTCGCGTACTGGTTTGCCGAACCGTATCGTACTGAAAGAGCGCCTCAATACGATTCTGTTCAGTGAACATCTGCTGACCTTAAAGCTAACCAACTTCCATCAGGTTAACGAGAAGTATGGTTATCAAGTGGGGGATCAGCTGCTACTCGATCTGTCTAATCACTTTATCGAGCGATTACAGCTTCGTGTGGTTAAAGAGCCTCGCGTGAAGGTAGAGCTATTCAGTATTGGTGTTGGAGAGTGGGCGATTATCTTCAATGCTAGTGTTGGTAGTACGAAAATAAAAGAAGGTTTCGTTGAGTTCGCCGATGACATCGAACACATAAATTTTGAGCCATATGGTTTGGCTGATATTGATTACCTGTCAGTTTCTCTGTGTGGCGGCTTTGCTAGTCGTTGTGACTTCTTAACCGACAGTGGTGACCAGATCTTATTGAAAGCGATCGAAGCTCGACGCTATGGAGTACGTAACAATACCCACATCACCAATGCTAAAGACATTCAGGTGAGTGAAGAAGATCGCAAAGAGCAACTAGGCTGGCTGAGCTGTGTAAGTCGTGCGATTTTAGATCAGAACATCATCACTTATTCCCAGCCAATTGTGGAGTCGGTTACGCACGAAATGATTGGCCAAGAGTGCTTGGTCAGAATCATGGAGTCAGACGGTACCATTGTGCCACCAGGTAAGTTCTTACCTATCATTGCCGACACGCACCTTTACACTCGCCTCAGCCGACACATGATTAAGAACACCATAGGTTATATGGCGGATAAGCAAAGCCCATTTTCTATCAACCTATCCCCGCAAGATTTGTTGAGCGACAAGACGCTTGAGGTGCTCGAGACCGCCATCAGTGCTATGAACGATCCTACTCGACTTGGTTTAGAAGTTCTCGAGTCTGAACAGATTAAAGATTATGGCCGCATGATTGAGGTGTGTGATCACTTCCGTGCGCTTGGGGCGAGAATCATTGTTGATGACTTTGGCTCTGGTTACTCCAACATCGAGGAAATCATTAAGCTTGAGCCACAGATCATTAAGCTCGACGGTAGCTTGATTCGTAATATCGACAAAGATCAAAAACAAAGAAACATAGCCTCTCAGTTGATTCGTTTGTGCCAAGTGTTCAATGCCAAAACGGTCGCTGAATTTGTCCATAACCAACAGGTTTGTGAGATAGCAGAGCAAATGGGTGTCGATTATCTGCAGGGTTACTACTTCGGTGAGCCTAAGCGACTGTTTTAGCAGTTAAAGCTTCCCGCATTGTGTAACGACTGGCTATAAAAGTACTGCGCCGCCATTAATGACTGCTTTTTGGCGGAATGAATGATGTCTAACTAAGGTCACATTATTCATAACGCGATCGCAAGTATTCCGTGCAAGCCTTATCTATAATAAGCACAATAATAAATCATTAACGTAACGATTAATGTGAATATGCAGTCGACTTCTCTCCTGATACAAGACATTGAGCAAACCCAACGTGAATTGGAAAAGATAGATTTTCATCAACATGAAAGCCTACTGATTCAGGTGTTTTCGTCTTTCGAGAAAGGTTCTGTTTTGGCTGCCTGCCAAGTGATTCAATCGACTTTTCCCAATGCCAAATTGATTGGTTGCAGTGCTAACCACTACATTAGTCAAGGTGTCATCCTGCACCAAGGTCTTTATCTGATTGTTACCCGCTTTGACGCGACGTCTTACTCTTGTGGTGTTGTCGAATATAGCGAACAACCATTGCTCGATAGCCACGCTATGTGGCAACAGCTTGAGTGCAATGATAATACTCAAAGCATCATCTGTTTCGCAGACCGCTTGCAGATAAATAACCGAGATCTATTTTCAGCGTTTGAGCAGTCGATGTATTCATTACCGATCTGTGGCGGTGCATCGACCATCACAGATAATGGGCGATGGGTGATGTTAGACGGCATTTGCTATGAAAATGCCTATGTGATGTTGGCGCTGCACAGTGTTGAGCTCTCCATCGCTAAGGGTTACTACACTGAATGGAATCCGATTGGTCGAACTTTTCGAGTGACAGGTGCTCAAGAGAACCGGTTGTTGGAACTGGATGGGATGCCTGTTCGCGAACTCTACAATCGTTACCTCGCTGATGGCCTCGAAGTGCCTTTTGAGCAACTGCATAACTTTCCCTTGATGGTCGGTGACCCGAAAGAGCAAAACATTCACTTACCGCTCAAGGTAACGGAAAGTGGAGAGATAGAATTCAGCGGCCTGTTCCAAGTGGGCGATGAGGTCCGGTTTTGTTATGACCATCCATCACTGACCTTAGAGCAGATACGACTGGGCGTGCAGCAGATCGCCTCTCATAGGCCAGAACAGTTCTTCATTTATAACTGTACATCTCGTATCGACTTTATTGATGGCAACCAAGAGGTTGAGGTTTTCCAAAAATTGGCCGACAGCTATGGCGTTTACTGCATGGGAGAACTTTATCAAGAGAATGGCCAACAGCGAATCTTGCACCATAGCCTCACTTATCTTGCGCTTAGAGAAGGCGAGGGTAAGGCGGTATTGCCATTAGAGACGCAACCCGCGACCAACATATCCCCTCTGTTTTCATTGATCCGAAATGCACTGCTTGATGTCGATGACATGAACAACAGCATGGCGAGTAAGATTCAGCAGCAAGCCACTGCATTGACGGCAAGCTATCGAATTGATCACCGTACAGGTTTACCCAATCGAAGTGTGCTGCGTGAGAAACTGTCGAAGATGAGCAGTGATAGCCACTTACTAGCTTTGAAGGTCACGACCTTTGGTCAGATCAATGAGAAGTATGGTTATCGAGTAGGTGACAAGCTTCTGCATGATTTGAGTGAGTACTTTCAAAAGGCGCTGTGGCAGTTCTTTGATGAGGGCTGTCAGCTCTACAGTATCGGTATTGGTGAGTGGGCGGTGGTGTTTGATAGTTGGGCGAGCCAAGAACATATTCATCAGCGATTCTCGGAATTTGCCGATCAAACCGAGCATGTGAATTTTGAGCCTACCGGTTTACCCGATATTGATTACTTGTCGGTGTCTATCTGTGCGGGTATCGCCAGCCGTCGAGATTTCCCGACTACCTCTATTGATGACTTATTGTTGAAGGCGATTGATGCGAGGCGCAGCGCTGTCAGCCAGAACAAGCACCTAGTGAGCGCCAAGGCACTCATTCAATTGGAGAAGCATCGCCAAGAGCAACTTGGTTGGCTGTCGTGCGTGAGTCGCGCGGTGCTTAATCAGAATATTGTGGCGTGCTCTCAGCCCATAGTTTCAGCACACAGTCATCAGGTAGAGAGCTACGAGTGTTTGGTTCGAATTGAAGAGGACGGCCAGTTAATTGCACCGGGTAAGTTCTTGCCAATCATTGAAGGAACCCATCTCTATACACGCCTCAGTCGTCAGATGATAACGCGCACCTTCGATTTTATGAGTCAGCGAACCGATTCGTTCTCAATTAATTTAGCGCCACAAGATTTCAGCAATGAGAAAACCATTCTTCACCTTGAACAAGCGATCAAGAAAATCAGTCACCCACAGCGTATTGGCTTGGAGGTGTTAGAAACGGAACAAATTCAGGATTACGGTCGCTTGATTGAGGTGTGTAATCACTTCCGCGATCTTGGTGTGAATATTATTGTTGATGACTTTGGTTCGGGCTATTCGAACATTGATGAGATATTGAAGCTAGAACCACAGGTGATCAAGCTTGACGGCAGTTTGATTCGCAATATTGATAAAGATAAAAAGCAGCGCAAGATCGCTCAGCAGTTGGTGAGCTTATGCCAGATTCTGAATGCTAAGACGGTGGCGGAGTTCGTTCATAATGAGCAGGTGTGCCGTATTGCTGAAGACATGGGGGTCGATTACTTGCAAGGGTATTACTTTGGTCAACCTCAGCGTTTGTTTTGATGGAGCGAGCGTTTCACGTGAAACACTGGTTGGCTCAATAACGAAAATACGATGTAAAAAGGGTGAGCTTATGGCTCACCCTTTTTGTTTTTAGTGTCTGTCTCGTCCCGAAATGTGTTTTTACCTTCCCGCGCGCCTGCTTGGTCTATTTGAGGGCGTGGCCACACTTGTCGGCGTGGAACACTTTTAGATAATGCTGGTAGTAGTCATCAATGAGCTTGGCAGATTCACTTTCACCTAAAGATTTGAGTAACTCAATACCCACTTCACAAGTACACAAGTGGCCACTGTCTTGGTTGCGGCGCAAGGTGTATGAAGATTCGCTGGTAATATCGAGGTGAACTTGCGGAACGGCTTGTAACCACGAGCTCTTGTTAAGCATCTTCTTCGCTTCTTGCCATGTGCCATCCAAGATGATGAATAGCGGCTTACGGCTCTGGGCTTGGGTCATTACAGCTTGCTGGCACTCGACACTTTGATCACTTGGGAATAAAAGAAACGGTTGTCGTGTTTCATCGTCAAGCAGTGCGATGAGCTCCGCTGGTGGTGTTTTCCTTTGCCATACAATGGACTGACACTGATCAAGGGATTGCTGAAGCAGCTTCCCTGTATTGGTATCGCGTGACAGTTCATTCTCATGAGTGAGCAGTACAAGATCGATTTGGCTTGCGACACTAGGTATCAGGTGACAAATACATTGGTGAGTGAAGCTACAACCATGGCAAGCTTGTTGGTTACTCATGTTTACAACTTAACTCCACTTTGTGCGGGTGAGATACCATCAGCAAACAAAACCACGTCGCTGATATCAGCATCATCTGCAACTGGAGCGACACTTGGGTTTAGCGGGTAGCTGACACCAGAGTATGAAAGTGTGTGTTTCGCCGGTGTTGCACCGCCGCCACTGACATTGAAGATCAGATCCTGCCAGCCGTGGTTTTGCGATTTACCTAAGCGTATGTCGCCCTTAACCAGTGTCACTCGGCTATTGAAGCGCCAGTTATCTTGATGGTTTTCGAAAATTAGCAGTGTACAGCCACCAGAACCACACCAATCGAGTTGGGCGAACAGCTCTTCTTTACCGTCGCCGTTGAGGTCGTAGGTTAACCAGCGGTATTTAGTGTCGTCAGGTGAGCTGTTGTTGATCTTAAAGTATTCGCGGATCGCTTGGTCGACTTTTGGATCAAGTTGATCGCTGGAGTTCACCTGCTTTGCGGTTAGATCAACGTTAGTGGTGGTGTTTACTTGTGCTTGCGCACCCTTAGCTTCGAATAGCACCAGACCGCCATTGGCAATCGGATACACCACGTTGCCCACTTTCTCTTTTTCAGCGATTAGCTTGCCATTATCGAGTGTGAAGATGCGCTCGGAGATCAAATATTGTTGCTGGTGGCGAGTCATAACCACTTGTACCTGATTTTGGTTCAGTTGCTGCCAGAAGCCTTGTTCAACAATAGAAGGGTCTCCATTGCTGTATGAATAAGTCGTGATAGCACTGTGGTCATTGTTGAGTTCAAGGTTGATAGAGAACCCTGAGTTTTGCGTTGAGCTAGCGAAGTAGAGTCCGCTCCAGTCCAGCGTTGGATCTTGGTTAGAGACCGTCGCACAGCCATTGTAGTTACTGTCATTGAGGTTAAGCTTGGCATGCCATCCATAGATAGAATCGCTCATGCCGTCGCTACAGCTCTCTTTCGTAAGGTTGAGTTTGCCTTGTGCAGCTTTACCTTCTAATTGGTAGTCACGGCTGCTCGATGTGGTGCGGCTTGATTCAATATCGAGGGTCTGTGGCTGTTCGCCCATCTTGGTGTATTTCAGCTGGTCTTTATCGAAGGTTGCTGACCAGAAGGGTTCATTACCAAATACTCGTGTTGAGCGCAGCGGTTGGACGCAGCGATCTGGGTTCTCTGCGGTTAGGATGTTCACTTGGTCAACCACGAAACGCGCTGTGAAATCTGCGTTATAACCCGTTTGGCTCGGCACGGTTAGGTGACCAATCAGCTCGCCATATAAGGCTTGGTAAGGTCTCGTTGAGAGCCCTTGTGCTTCTAACGCTAACTCTGGAGATAAGTCTAACCAGTATTGTTGTTGGCTACCGCAAGGAGTGAAGGTTCGGCTTTCATGGCCAACCACCACCTGACCACGCATGATGAAGGTTTGCGGTTGAATGCTCAGTGGCTCATCCAAGTTTGCTGGGGGCTGTTCAGGTTGTTGCGGCGTATCAGGTGCCGTAACACAGCCTTGTAGAGCGAACGCGACTAGCCATGTCACTGGGTTTTTCATTACCTTCATGTTATATCTTCCTCGGAGCAACCGTTAATTGGATTTATTATGGCATATTGGTTATTTAAAACAGAACCCGACACCTTCTCTATTCAGACTCTTAGAGTACAAAATACCTCTTGTTGGGAGGGTGTACGCAACTATCAGGCTCGAAACATGATGCGTGATGACGTCAAGCTTGGCGATCTGGTGATGATATACCACTCATCATGTAAAAAAGTTGGCGTAGCGGGGATCGCTAAAGTAACCAGAGAAGCCTACCCAGACCACTTTCAGTTCGACCCTGAGAGTGATTACTACGATCCTAAGTCTTCACCCGATAACCCACGCTGGATCATGGTGGATGTCGAGTTTGTGCGAGTGACTGAGCGCTTGATTCCTTTGGTTACGCTTAAAGCCATGCCTGAACTCTCCGAAATGCCCTTGGTGAAACGCGGTAATCGCTTATCGATCATGCCGGTTACCGAACAAGAGTGGCAGGCAATCTTAAGCAAAGAAGTGTTAGGTTCTCGATAGCGTTAGAGAGAGCTTTTTACGTAAGGTTCAAAAAAGGCAGCCAGTTGGCTGCCTTTTTATTTATTCAGATCTGTTCAACGAGCGAGATTAGAGCAGATGCTTTTCTAGGTAGTGAGCAACGGCATCGTCTGCGTTACTGCCAATCACTTCATTGTCAGGTAGTGCTTTCATCACTTTCTCATGTGATGTACCCATGATTAGACCTTTACCCGCCATAGCCAGCATTTCAGCGTCGTTCATGCCATCACCAAAGGCAACACAGTTATCCAGAGTCAGGTTTAGTGATTTTGCAACAGCGTCTAGAGCGTGGCCTTTAGAGACTTCAGCTGCCATCACTTCCAGACACCAAGGTGTAGAGAAGGCGATGTTCAGTTTGTCGCCAAAAGCATCTCTTAGCTTTTGTTCAAACGTGACGAGATATTCGTGGTCTTGTTCTGGATGTGTGAAGAAGACTTTCGCGATGCCTTCGCTTGGTGCGTTTTCAGCTTCAAAGCGCTTGTAGCTAAAGCCAGACTCACTGTGGAATTTAGCCAACATTTCATCTTCACGGTCTAGTAACCAATCTTCATTCTGGTACATGTGAATAAAGAGGTTTGGATCTTGGCGCACAATATCAATAACTGGCTGAACGAGTTCCTGAGGTACGTTCTGGCTATACATCAGTTGATCGTTTTGGTCATGCACGCGTGCACCGTTTGAAGTGATCATGTACGCCGGAATACCTGCTATCTGACGAATACCCGCCACATCGACGTGGTGACGACCCGTAGCGAAGATGAAGGTATAACCTTGGTCGTGTAATTTCTTAAGCGTTAGCTTGGTAAAGTCGCTTAGCTGATGGTTGGGAGCCAAAAGCGTACCATCTAAATCAGAAGCAACAATTTTCACGGAATCTTTTAGTGCAGGAATACTCATTTAACCCTCATTGCAAAATGCTTAACCAATATTGACGCTAGCCAGCGCTAGAATCGTTTTAACTACAATATCTCTAGGTAGAAATTGTATGCCAAATTCATGCAAGAAAAGAGGGCAAAGCTCACTTACTTCTCTTCCTCTTTAGCGCTTATTTTCTTGGTAGGTTGCTTAGCCTATTAGCTCTAGGCGAAAAACTGATTGATCGCATCCAGTGTTTGATTGCGATATTCATCCTGCTCAAACAACACCTCATGCCTAGAACCCTCAATCAACTTAAACTGACAATCAGAGTTGGTTTTCTTCAGCTTAGAGATGAACTTTACTTGAGCACTGTTACTGACAATCTTTTCATCCCCAGCTTGAATCAATAGCAGAGGGATCTTGATTTGACGAGTTTGTTGAATTGCTTGCTTGGCGGCCATTAACCCTTGCCACACCCAACGCGTGCTTGGTCCACCCACCTGCAAAGATGGAGACTCGTCATATAAGCGGCGGAACCACTGATAGCGAACCTTACTGTGGCTCAGTAAGTTGTTTTCAAAAGGCTTCGAATAATATGCTTGCTGGCCCGGCGCGTAAGTTGGCTTGGCATAAAAAGCGGTAAGCACTTGTCCAACGATCATCGCGATAGGTTTCAGGTACCACTCGGTATTGATACCAAACATCGGAGCGCACAGAGTCACCTTATCAAACGGGTGGTCTGGATGGGTTTGTAGGTAGCGAGTGGCTATGGTGCTGCCCATTGAGTGTGCGAGCAGGTAGCGATTGGAATACTTACTGAGATCAAAACTGGCAATGACGTCAGACATGTCAGATTCATAATCATCAAACTCATGAATGTGACCAATGTCAGAGTCTGTTACCATACGTTCAGACTGGCCTTGACCTTGGTGGTCAAATGAATAAACGTCATAGCCTTGTTGATAAAAATCATAAAAGATTTCTTGGTATTTTTGGCAGCATTCGATACGGCCATTTGAAATCACAATAGCTTTGCTGTGCTTTTCTGAGGTGAGGCTGCACCAGTACAGTTTCTTTTTACCAGACGATGTTAAAAACCCCTCTTTTCTTTGTTGCCAAAGAGCGTTGATCGGGTGTTTAATCGCATGATCGAACTGAGGTTCTTGAGTGTAAGGGAAGGTGGCTTCGCTGTGGTTTTCCATGGGAAATTACCTGAACTGATGCGTGTGAGAGCTTTATTGCTACTAATGTTGTTAGATTAAAGAACTAGTAAGGAAATGCAAATGGATACTCATGTTTGGCTTGCTTATGTTGTCACAGCGATTTTGTTTAGCTTGGCTCCGGGCTCGGGTACCGTTAACTCAATCAGTAATGGGCTTAGCTATGGCACTAAAAAGTCACTCGCATCAATTGTTGGCTTACAGCTTGGTCTTGCGTTTCACATTATGCTGGTGGGCGCGGGTATCGGTGCACTCGTTGCTAAGTCTGCGTTGGCGTTCACCATCATTAAGTGGGTCGGCGTGGTGTACTTACTTTGGTTAGGTATTCAAAAGTGGCGTGATAGCTCGAGCCTAGTAGCATCTGAAGAAAGCTCTACTCTGTCGAGTGGCAAACTGCTGAGAAACGCTGTGCTTATCAACCTAACTAACCCGAAATCAATCGTGTTTTTGGTGGCTTTGTTTCCTCAGTTTATTGACCCTACACAACCTCAAGCACCTCAGTTATTAGTGCTAGGTGTGACGACAGTATTCATTGATAGCGTTGTTATGTTGGGTTACACCTCATTAGCGTCACAAATGGGACGTTTTATTCGCTCTGATCGCATAATGGGTAAGATAAATAAAATATTTGGTGGTATGTTCATGGGCTGCGGTGCTTTGCTAGCTGCCGCGAAAGCTTAGATTAAGCGACTGAGTTATAGTTAAACCAATCAGAGTTATCAAGAAATGACCGCTACATACGTTGCTCGACAACCTATCTTAAATCGCAAGAGGAATACACTCGGCTATGAGTTGTTATTTCGCGATGGAGAAAAGAATGCGTACCCAGCGCATATTGAGTCTAATCGAGCAACGTATCGTCTGATTGTTGAGAACTTCTTGTCTGTTGGTCTTAACCCTTCTATTCCATCTTCACGCTGCTTTATCAACTTCCCTTATCAAAGTTTGATTCGTCGACTGCCCTTAAGTTTGCCGAAAGATAAGGTGGTGGTAGAGATTCTGGAAACCTGTAAACCAACAGATGAATTGTTGGAAGCGGTTAAAGACCTTTACCAAGCGGGTTACATGATTGCCCTAGATGATTTTACTTCGACCCCAGAATGGGAACGTTTCCTTAAATACACGCATATCGTAAAGCTCGATATTATGCAGATGGGTTTGGATGAAGCGTGTGATTTGGTTAGGGCGCATCAAGGGAAAAAGTTTAGCTTTTTGGCGGAGCGCGTTGAGACCGAACAAGAATTCCAGCAAGCCAAAGAGGCTGGCTTTAAGTTTTTCCAAGGTTACTTTTTCAATAAACCGGAAATCATCAAGAGTAAATACATTAGCCCTGAGCAAGTGATTGCTATGGAGCTGTTTCAAGAAGTGTGTAAGCCCGATGTGGACTTTCAACGGGTGGAGAGCATTGTCGCGAAAGATGTGGCGCTCTCATATAAGCTGCTGCGTTTTGTGAATACTATGTCGCCGCGCCTTGAAGTTACCATCTCTTCTTTTCGTCAGGCTTTGGTATATCTAGGTCAAGAGAAACTGAAAATGTTTGTCTCGTTAGCCGTCGCCTCTTATGTGTCCGATAAAAAGCCTAAAGAGCTGTATGGATTGTCTCTACAGCGTGCTCAGTTTTGTCAGCGTATGTCTCGCTATCAGGCATTTGAAGGGTATAGAGAACAGGCCTTTATGATTGGCTTATTCTCCTTGTTGGATGCTCTGTTGGACTTGTCGTTAGATAACTTAGTCGAGCAGTTGCCGCTGTGTAAAAGTATCAAGGTTGCTCTATTACGTAGAGAAGGGCCATATGGTACCTTGCTCGCACTTGAAGAGAGCTTTGAGCATGCCGATTGGCAACAGATTGATGAGCACTGCGCCGATTTAGGATTAAGCGTGGATCAGGTGAAAACGGAGCTTACTGAAGCGCGCCGTTGGAGCCATACCGTGACCAACAAGCTCTGATATTTCTTCGTTAAACTTTTATGACAATTGAAACGCACGCCTTGACGTGCGTTTTTTTATATCTAAGATATGCGCATATCCATATATGAGTATGTTTTTATGCTTCCTCACCAATTTTTTAAATTACTGTCCGATGAAACGCGAGTGCGTTGCTTAATGTTGATAGTTCGCAATGAGTGCTTATCGGTTGGTGAGTTGACTCAGGCATTGCAAGAAAGTCAGCCAAAGGTTTCACGCCATCTTGCGCAGCTGCGTTCAAACGGTGTTTTGATTGATGTTCGCCAGGGGCAGTGGGTGTTTTACCGCCTGTCACAAGATTTACCAGGTTGGATGCTAAAGTTAATTGACGACCTTATTGCATCGAACTGTTTGAAAACTGAATACCAGCAAGATATTGAGCGCTTAGAGTCGATGAACTCACGCCCAGTATGTTGCGTTTAAATACATTAAAACTTAATGCCGAAATAGTTGTAGTTGCAGCTAGGCGACAAGTGAACTTATCCCTATGAGCATAGTGGCTCTATGTAATTAGGGCGGCCGGCGCTCCGGTAAGTGAACGTAGTCAACAACGCTGCGGCTTCAAATATGAAGGCAATTAACTGAGAGAACAGAAAATGACAGTCAAAGTAGGTATTAATGGTTTTGGTCGTATCGGCCGTCTAGCACTTCGCGCAGCATTCGATTGGGATGAGCTAGAATTTGTTCAAATTAACGATGTTGCTGGCGACACAACAACACTGGCCCACCTTCTAGAATTTGATTCAGTTCAAGGTCGCTTTCACCACGAAGTAACTGCAGAAGGCGATGAGATGATCATTAATGGCCAGCGCATCAAGACCACACAAGAGCGCGACATCGATGCGATCGACTGGTCTGGTTGTGATGTGGTTATCGAAGCGACAGGTGTTCACCGTAAGACCTCTTTCCTAAACAAATACCTAGAGCAGGGCGTGAAACGTGTTGTGGTATCGGCGCCAGTGAAAGAAGAAGGCATCGCAAACATCGTTGTTGGTGTGAATGACAATATCTTCGACCCTGCGGTACACAAAATCGTAACGGCAGCGTCTTGTACAACGAACTGTATCGCGCCAGTGGTTAAGGTGATCAACGAGAAGCTTGGTATCGAGAACGCAGCCTTCACCACTATTCACGATTTAACTAACACGCAAACTATTCTTGATGCGCCGCACAAAGACTTACGCCGCGCACGTGCATGTGGCATGAGTCTTATCCCAACAACGACGGGCAGCGCCAAAGCGATTGTTGAGATCTTCCCTGAGCTAGAAAACCGCATCAACGGCCACGCAGTTCGTGTACCGCTAGCGAACGCTTCTCTGACAGACATCATCTTCGAAGTGAAGCAAGACACCACGGCAGAAGAAGTTAACGCGATGCTGAAAGAAGCGTCTCAGAATGAACTAAAAGGTATTCTTGGCTTTGAAGAGCGTCCACTGGTTTCTATCGATTACAAAGGCGACCAACGCTCAACAATCGTGGATGCACTATCAACGATGTTGGTCGGTAAGCGCATGGTTAAGATCTACGCTTGGTACGACAATGAGATGGGTTACGCAACACGTACCGCTGAGCTTGTTCGTACCGTTGGCCTTGCTTAATAAGAATCTGGAGAAGATATAATGATACATCCAACATGGCAACTAGACCTAGACCTAGAGCAAGGTGCGCTAGTGCTTACTCCGTGCCCAGGCACAAAAGAAGCAACGCTTGATGCATCACTGGCTCAGCTAAAAGAGCAAGGCGTTGAAGCTATCGTGACAGCACTTGATGACCATGAGCTTGCAAGCAAAGACGTGGCGGCACTTGGTGAAAAAACACGTGCGTTAGGTATGCAATGGTTCCAGATCGAAATTGAAGACGACTGTGCACCGGGTGCTGGTTTTGCTGCGAAGTGGCAAGCAGCTAGCCCTGAGCTACATAACATCGTCGATAACGGCGGCAAGGTTGCAATGCATTGTATGGGCGGCTCTGGTCGCACTGGTTTGTTCGCAGCTCACCTACTGTTAGAAAAAGGCTGGGATTTGAGCAAGGTAGTTCAAGAGGTGCAGGCACTGCGTCCAGGTGCCTTCACTAAACCTATCCAGGTTGAATACATTAATGGCGTAGCGAATAGCTAATAGTCATCAGTGTTAGACAGGGAGCTTTTGGTCTCTGGAGTGTTGAACTTATCATGATCCAAAAGCTCTTTTTGTTTAGATTGCAGAGATAGCGTTATGTTTTCAAATCTAAGTAAGAGCGTTCGCCAATACATGTTGGTGACTTTTAACTACTGGAACTTCACCATTACTGATGGTGCACTTCGCATGTTGGTGGTTCTGTATTTTTACGACCTTGGCTACAGTTCGTTAGAAATCGCCTCACTGTTCCTTTTCTATGAATTCTTTGGTGTGGTGACTAACCTAATCGGTGGCTGGTTAGGGGCGCGTCTTGGCCTCAATAAGACCATGAACATTGGGTTAGGCATGCAAGTCGTCGCCTTGGGTATGCTCGCGGTGCCAACGGCAATGCTGACCATTCCTTGGGTCATGGCGGCGCAAGCCTTGTCTGGTATCGCTAAAGACCTCAATAAGATGAGTGCCAAGAGCTCAATTAAGACTCTGGTTCCTGATGAACAACAAGGCGCGCTTTATAAGTGGATTGCGATTCTGACCGGATCTAAGAATGCGCTTAAAGGGGCAGGCTTCTTTATTGGTGGTTTACTGCTTTCAACGATTGGCTTCCAATACGCCGTGCTCGCGATGGCAGCCGTGTTGGCATTGGTCTTCGTTGGCAGTGTGTTGAGCTTAGAAGCGGACATGGGCAAAGCGAAAACCAAGCCTAAGTTCAAACAGATCTTCTCTAAGTCTGAATCCATCAACATCCTATCCGCAGCACGTATGTTCCTGTTTGGCGCTCGTGATGTGTGGTTTGTGATTGCTTTGCCGATTTACCTAGGCAGTGTGTTTGGTTGGGATCACTCATGGGTTGGCGGTTTCTTAGCTGCTTGGACTATCGCTTATGGCTTTGTACAGGGCATAGCGCCGAAGATTACTGGTAAAGCTCAAGGTAAGGTGCCAGATGGCCATGCCGCGCTGTTATGGGCTGGTGCGCTGGCTATAGTGACCGCTGCTATCGCTTATGCGGTACAGATTGGCTGGCAACCCGAGTTAGTTATTATCGGTGGCTTGATGGTGTTTGGTGTCATCTTTGCGGTGAACTCATCACTTCACTCATATTTGATTGTGAGTTATGCGAAAGGCGATGGCGTTTCTCTTGATGTCGGTTTCTACTACATGGCAAACGCGATGGGCCGTTTGATTGGCACGATATTGTCGGGCTTGGTATTCCAAATGGCAGGTTTGTCTGCGTGTCTGTGGGTTTCCTTCGCATTCTTGGCGATAACGACGGTGATCTCTCTGCGTTTACCGAAAGTGCCGCAAATTTCAGCGGCATAAGCTTCAGCCACATGAGCCTCATTTGTGAGAGCTCAAGTCGCAGAAGCTAGAGTCGTATGAGCTAAATTCGCGATAAGTATCTCCTTTAACACTAAGCTGACTTGGTATTTATTCCGGTCAGCTTTTTTATTGCTATAGTAGAATGATTGAATATTAATCAGGCATTTACATGAAGCAGCGAATTCTCTTTTTTGATTTAGCACGATGTGTCGCGGCCGTAGCGGTTATCGCGATTCATGTTTTGGCGCCTTATCGCAATGAGTTGGGCACTATTCCTTTCGGTGAATGGCTTACTGCCATTACGGTAAACGGTTTCAGCCGCTGGGCAGTACCTGTGTTCATTTTGATTACTGGCGCACTGATGCTCAGTGATCAGCGCCCGTTTGACGCCAAATACTACCTCAAGCGTCGTTTGGGCAAGGTACTGATACCTTTCATTGTCTGGTCGCTTTTCTATACCTATCTGTCGGGCTGGTCAGCAATGGGCTTTGATGCCGACGTCAGTTGGGACGTGTTGCTTAATAGCTACCATCATTACACCTATTACCACCTTGGTTTCTTCTATTACTTCATCCCACTCTATTTTGTGATTCCGTTCTTGCAGATCATGGTTAGAAAGTACGGTGATAGATCGGTCTATGCCTTTACGGCGGTATGGTTGTTCACAACATTGCTGTTCTTACTGAAAATCGATGGCCCTTGGAGTCACGAATTGTGGTTGTACACCGGTTACTTACCATTGGGTTACTTGCTGTATAAGATTGTGCCACTTAACAAGATGACCGTTGGCGTGAGTGTGTTACTGGGTGGGCTAGCGTTACTAACCACGGTTTACATGGTGGTTGATGCAAGCTTGGTAGCAGAAGAGTACACGGTAGGGCGCTGGCTATCTTACAAAACGTTGAATACCGTATTAGCCGCGAGCATGGTGTTCATGGTATGCCGTTACTATGGTGAAGGCCTGTCTGAGAAGAGTGACCAAGTGGTTGGCTTTATCAGTAAGCACAGCTTAGGTATTTACCTGCTGCACCCGATTTTCTTGTGGCCGATGAAAGAGTTTGGTTGGTACCAAGGACATCCGGCATGGGTTATTCCATTATGGATTGTGATCAGCGGAGCTGGCGCATTATGGATGAGCTGGTTGGTGTCTAAGTCAGAGAAAACGCGTTGGTTATTGCCTTAGCGGTGATTGCTAAGGCTTTCTGATGGATTGCTTAGGGACGACAGTTGAAGCGGCTGACGTTTAGCGCTTCAACGCAAAGTGTAAGAACTTATCGCCTTGGTAGGTTAAGGTTCCTTTGTCGCCAGGGTTAAGGGCGTGGAAATAGTGGATGCCGACTTGGAATTCTCGCTTCGGACCAACCACACCACGTTGAACGTAAATCCAGTACTCTTGATCTTCTTGGCCCGGTTCTGCGTCAGGAAGGTCGATCGATTGTTTGTCTAACACCGTGACATTCACTTTCTTCTCTGGCGCATTTTCACCTTGTGAGTGTTTTCGATAGAAACCAATAAATACCCAAGCCGCTAGAGCAGCGAGAGCAAAGATGGCAAAAAAGAGTGAATTAGGCATATAACCTCCATGTAGTCGTGATGGTTATTCTAGTCTTTCAGGCAATAGGGATATGTGTTTAAAGCCGTTATTCGTGAACTGTTGTAAGCCAAGCTGATTATTTTTCGGCAGACATCACATTTAATGGTCAGTTTGGGATAAAGCATTGTTATTTATTGTCTCTTTCTCTCGTAAATAACAGTGATTTTGTATAAGAATAGGGAAATGCTCGACTAGAATTATAGTGTGGAGTGGGAGGGCTAAGATGACCGATATTGAAAAAGTGGTGACAAGAACTCGCAATATAGAGAAATTATTGAGGCTTCAATATCATGCCGAAGGCGAAGGATTGCATGAGCTTGTAACAAGCTGTGAAGAAAGGCTACCGCACGATATGGTGAGCAAGCTGCGCTATATCGCAACGTGTCGTAATAAGGTAGTCAATGAACATGAGGCTAAGTTGGGAGACCAACATAAGTTCATCATGATGTGTAACGACTGTGAGAAGGAGCTGACTCCACGTAGTGGTCGTTTTATCTGGCGAGTTGCGATCTTACTGATGATGGCAATGACTTTAGCTGCCGCAGGTTTCTATTATGCGAACTGGGATGTGCTAACACTGCATCTGTTTTCGAAGTGAAAAAATTGAACAAAAAAAGGGACGCTCATGGCGTCCCTTTTTTTATCTGTAACTTGCTTAGTACATCATCGGTAGTGTCATTAGACCTACAACTACCGCGATCATTACAAGTCCTTGTCTTTGCGAAGATGAAATCATAACACTACTCCTAAATTTGGTTGTCTCTCGCTATGTTTTAAAGAATAGCACTACTTATGGCTTTAGATCAAGAATTACTTTCGAAAGCTTTAAAAGTAGTAGAAAACTATGAGTTTTTGGCTTGTTTGGCAGTGTTTAACTGTGTTTTATGGTGTGTTCTTATTTTGTTCGTTGTGATTTATGTTTGTTCTAATTTGATTTAACTTGTTGTTTTGTAATGGTTGTTTTGTGTAATTTATATTGTTAAAGGTTGTTAAACTGTATTAATAGGGGCTGGTGGTGGCTAGGTTTGTTTTGGTTGGTTTTTTAAGTTTTCGACTTGGTTTTTGTGGCGGTTTTTACCGGGGGCTTGAAATAACCTGACAAAACTGGGATTTAAAAAAAGAAAACTGGCTACTTTACAAGTCTAGGCTTGGTTGGCGTTTTTATTTTCCTATTAATCTTGAGTTTCTTTGTTTAAGTTATTGTTATTGTTTGATTTAAAGGTGGTTATTTTAATTTTTCAAGTGTGGTATTTGACGGAATTAAGCCGATTTTGGTGAAGTCGATAGGTTAGAATTGGCCAAAACTCAAGTATGGCGACTCTAATGCCAGTTTGAATGGGTTTTATGATGATTCGTTCTAGTTTTAAACGAATGGCCATTGTCATGGTGGTAATTGTTACGACTTCAATCTAAAGAGACTCTTTTTAGTGGAAGCGTAATCAAGATCCAATTTTGAGGGGCTGAGGCTTTACATCAACACTCGTGTGCCTAGACTGGCGACGATTTAAAGCAATAGGGCAAGTGGTATGTGGAGTTGGTTAGCGGTTTCCTTATCTGGTATCGGAGCAATAGCAGGAACGAAACATGGACATATCGGTCAGGCCTTATCGTATAAGGTATTTACCTTTGTATTATTAGCGACCATTGCTTTAACTCAGTCGGTTGTGGCTGACTTTACCTATTGGATAGTTGCGGGGTTGGCTATCTCTGCGATCGCAGATGTGCTTCATACTCTCACTCAAAAACGCCCTCTGCATTTTGTCTGCTTCTTATTGGCTCAACTCTGTTACAGCAAAGCTTTTTGGTTACAGCTATCAGGTGAAATGGTTTGGTGGTTGTTCGCGCTGTTATTGGCAGCTTGCGTTGTTGCTTTCTTTTTACTGCTGCCACGCTTAGACAAACTCGTTTTTCCCGTGGTCATCATGGGCATTGTGCTTATTCAGTTAGCATGGGCTTCTGGTGAGGTTTGGCTGCTGGATCCTCAGTTATCACACGCGGTCGGTTTTGCTGGCTGTAGCGTGCTGCTCCTTTCGGCCTTAGCTTATGCGCTAAACAGTTACCGCAGCCCAATCAAGGGCGCTTACTTTTGGGTAACGGGCAGTTACTTTCTCGCACACGCATTCATCGTCGCATCGATTACTATTTAGGGTAGAGCTCTCTCAAGCCTGAGCTACATCAAAACGGCGTTGCTAAAACTCGGTACTCTACGTGTAATTCATTAAATATGAGATTGAGTTATGACGACTGAAATTCACGCACACAACGTTTTAAACCTGCTTAGTGAAAAGCCACTGACTCGCGAAGAGCTAACATTAGCGCTTGCTCAAACCTATGGCGAAGAAGCTCGCTTCCATACTTGTAAGCTCAATGGTCTGGATTTAGATAGCCTGTTGAAGTTTTTCTTGAAGATGGAAAAGGTTGTCGTTGTCGATGATAAGCTTTGCACTAACCGCGAACGTGTGTGTAACCACTAATTCCCAGAGATTTGGTTTTTAGAGCCTTTTGGCTTTTATCGATAAGAAGAGTGGATGCGACGTTTCGGCTTCACTCTTTAAATTCTCTTTTTCCTTTTTCCTTTCTATTTGCTCTCGCAAAATTCCCTTCTAATTACATAAGTTAATCCTTTTATTACTGCGTTCGAAAATCAATGTTGAGGCTGCTATACTCCGCGCACTTACGCTTTTCGAGACAAACTTATGGAAATTTTATCTGCAGCAACCATGCTGTTTCTTATTATGGACCCGCTTGGCAATCTACCAATCGTGCTCTCTATCCTTAAGCATATTGATCCGAAGCGTCGCCGTATTGTTCTTGTTCGTGAACTGATGTTTGCGCTGGTTATCCTGCTGTTGTTCTTGTTTGCTGGTCAAAGCATCATGAACTTCCTGCACGTGCAGCCTGAAACCTTGAGTATCTCTGGCGGTATTATTCTATTCATCATTGCGATTAAGATGATTTTCCCAAGTGCGGGTAGTATTACTGGACTCGCGGCGGGTGAAGAACCGTTTATTGTGCCGATGGCGATCCCAATGATTGCTGGCCCTTCAGTGATTGCGGCATTGATTCTGTTGTCGACACAGCACCCTGACAATATGTTAGAGCTTTCAGGCGCAGTGATGCTGGCTTGGGGTGCTACCTTCTTTATTCTGATGTTTAATGGCTTCTTCCTGCGAGTGCTGGGAGAGAGAGGTCTTAAAGCCATCGAACGCTTGATGGGCTTGTTGTTGGTTATGCTGTCGACGCAAATGTTCCTCGATGGTGTGAAAGGCTACATGGGCTAACATCAATATCATTGCTGAATAAAAAAACGCCGCTCAAATGAGCGGCGTTTTTGTCTCTACTGTTTCTGTCATGATGTTTTCTGTAGCTAAGCGTTTTATATCTGGGCTTAAGCTCGATTACATCATGTGTTTGCGTCGGATATCGAGTAAGGCGAAGACACCGAAAATCAATATTGACCACTTCTCCCAACGTGACATCTCGATCTTGTCGCCGAAAGCACCGATGAAAATCAGCATCTGCAGGCCGTGCATGAAGAACAAGAATGCTGTCATGATATAAAGCGCAATCGCAGCATTACCCGGGAACGGGTAGAAAATATTTACGATTAAGATAAACCAAACAAAGGCGATAGCGGCTTTTGCTAGTGGAAGCAAGAACTTCATTCAATAACTCCTATTCTTCAGTGATTCGATTGAACAGTCGGTAGCTTGACTGTCCGGTGGTCTTGTCGCGATGCAATTCCCAGTTCTCTGGCATAGCTTCGAGTTTCAGTTCTTTCTCTGTCTCGACGTAAATGATGGCATTGTCTGCAAGCCAACCGTTACTCTCAAGCAGTTGTACTGTTTCTGCCAGTAAGCCTTTGCGAAATGGTGGATCAAGGAAAACCATATCGTAAGGCGTGCCCGGTTTCTTAAGGAAAGAGATAGCATCAGTATTCACGACATTAATGTTGTCTGCCTTGAGCTCTTTCGCGTTATCAGAAAGCTGTTTAGCCGCCTTTTGATTCATTTCGAGCAGTGTCACCATTTTGGCTTGGCGAGAAGCTGCTTCAAAACCTAGACCGCCAGAACCGGCAAATACATCCAAGCAAGTTGAATGTGGGATATCTTGAGCCACCCAGTTAAAGAGTGTTTCTTTTACTCGGTCAATGGTTGGGCGTAATCCTTCTAAATCATGAACAGGCAGCTTTCTACCTCTCCATGAGCCACTAATAATTCGAACAAAGCCTCCGGATGGCTTTTTTTGTGATGTGTTTTGCTGGCGACGTCTTACCATAGATTTTTTGACCGCTAATAAAGTGATACTATACCGAGCCCAATTTAAGTGGGTTCGTGTATTAAATAAATTTGCAATGACAAAGTGTATCAAGCTAAAAGCAAACTTATCACTGCTTTGTCATTTTTCTTTACTATTCGTTTGTACAAGCTTGTATTGTATAACAATAGCAAAGAGTCGACGTGTATTAAGTCAATACAGCTAATTAGTAGATCTAGGAAACTCCTCTGATGACGGAAAAAAAGAAGCGCGGATTATTATCGTGGCTTGGTTTTGGTGAAGAAGAACAAAGCCCAAAAACTCAGAATGAAGCGAACGTAGAAAGCGTTGAAGATCAAACTGAAGTTGAATCACAAGTTGAGGCTGAACAGGTCGCGCCTGAAGCTGAACAAGTTAAGCCAACTGAATCTGAGCAAGCGCTTGAAGAAGCTCAACAAGAGCAGCAACCTGTCGCAGCAGAAGCAGAAGCAGAAGCAGAAGCAGAAGCAGAAGCAGAAGCAGAAGCAGAAGCAGAACAGGAAGAAGTGGCAGTTCCTCAAGCTAAGGTTGAAGAAGTACAAGAGAAGCCGACAGAAAGCTTCTTTGCTCGTCTTAAGCGCAGCCTAAGCCGCACTAAAGCAAACATCGGTGCTGGTTTCTTTGGTCTGTTCAAAGGCAAGCAAATCGATGAAGACCTGTTTGAAGAGCTAGAAGAGCAACTTCTGATTGCTGACGTGGGTATGAATACCACGGTTAAGATCATTGAAAACCTGACAGAAAAAGCATCTCGCAATGACCTAAAAGACGGTGAAGCGCTTTATGGTCTGCTCAAAGAAGAGATGGCAGACATCTTAAGCCAAGTGGAACAGCCACTGGTTGTTGATACCACTAAAACACCTTACGTTATCTTAATGGTGGGTGTGAACGGTGTAGGTAAGACAACTACGATCGGTAAGCTGGCGAAACAATTCCAAAATGAAGGCAAGAAAGTGATGCTAGCAGCGGGTGATACCTTCCGTGCTGCAGCCGTTGAACAGCTTCAGGTTTGGGGTCAGCGTAACGATGTGCCAGTTATCGCTCAACACACTGGTGCGGACAGTGCGTCTGTTATCTACGATGCGATTGAAGCAGCGAAGGCTCGTGGTGTTGATGTTGTGATTGCTGATACAGCCGGTCGTTTGCAGAACAAGAGCAACCTGATGGAAGAGCTACGCAAGATCGTTCGTGTAATGAAGAAGATTGATGACTCTGCGCCACACGAAATCATGCTAACGCTCGATGCAGGTACAGGTCAGAACGCTATCAGCCAAGCGAAGTTGTTCAGTGAAGTGGCTCCAGTTACGGGTATTACACTGACTAAGCTAGATGGTACGGCGAAAGGTGGTGTAATTTTCTCAATTGCTGACCAGTTCCAGATTCCAATCCGCTACATTGGTGTGGGTGAAGGTATTGATGACCTGCGTCCATTTGAATCTAAAGACTTCATTGAAGCACTATTTAGCCGCGAAGAGTAACGCGAGTAGCAAAGTGGTTTATCCTTAATCTGCTACCGTTTTTAAATTTGATATTAGTGATCGTAAGAGGAATTTTCGGTGATCAAATTTCAGCAAGTGAGTAAAGCCTACCGAGGTGGAAGACAAGCGCTCCAAAAAGTGGACTTTCACCTGAAACGTGGAGAGATGGCTTTTTTGGGTGGGCACTCTGGGGCTGGTAAAAGTACCTTGCTGAAGTTGATCTGCGCGATAGAGCGTCCAACTGATGGACGTGTCTGGTTCAACGATCACGATATCACTCGTATCCCAGCCAAAGACATTCCTTTCTTACGCCGTAATATTGGGATTGTTTTTCAAGACCATCGCCTGCTGATGGACCGTTCGATTTTCGATAACGTCGCTCTGCCTATGCGTATTGAATCTATTTCTGAAAACGAAATAAAACGCCGAGTCAGTGCTGCGTTGGATAAAACCGGTTTATTAGATAAAGCCCGTTGTTTGCCAAGCCAACTTTCTGGTGGTGAACAACAACGCGTGGGTATTGCTCGCGCCGTGGTTAACCGTCCAACTCTGCTTTTAGCCGATGAGCCTACCGGTAATCTAGACCCTGAATTATCTAACCGTGTGTTGCGATTATTTGAAGAATTCAACCGCGCAGGTGTGACGATCATCCTAGCGACGCATGATATCGGGTTAGTGAACACTCGCCCTCAGTACCGCCATCTTGAATTAAACCAAGGATTTTTGAGTGAGGTTGAAGACTATGGCCGCGAATAAGCGCATCAAAAAACCTCAATCTAATCGAGCAGCAAACCGCGCTTCAAGCGACGGCTTCTTTGTTGTTCACTGGAAACAAGCCAAGTCATCGTTCTCGCAAATGTGGCAGCGCCCGTTAGGCAACTTACTGACCCTTGCGGTGATCTCTATGGCGTTGGCGATGCCAGCTTGTTTGTACCTATTAGGTAAAAATGTAGGGGAAGTGGCGCAAGATGTCACTAGCCCGTCACAAATAAGTGCTTATGTAGAGGATGGTATTCCTGAGCCACGAGTAATGGTGCTTAAGGATGAAATCGAAAGTTGGGATCAAGTTGAGCTCGTGGAGTACATTTCTCCGCAGCAAGGGCTTGCAGACCTCAGCCAGTATTCTGGTTTTGAAGACGCCCTAACCATTCTCGACGATTATTCACTGCCAGGTGTGCTGGTGATTACGCCAAGCGTGCACAGCGATACCTTAATTAAAGAGCTGGCAGGCACAGTTAAACAACAAGAATTAGTGACCGATGTTCGCCTAGACGAAGATTGGTTAGCGCGATTAGATGCGATCAAAGCATTAGCGGCTGTCATCGTGATTACCTTAACGGTATTGATGCTGGGCGCGGTATTTCTGATTATCGGCAATACACTACGATTTAATGTGTTGGCGCATAAAGAAGAGATTCAAACCATGAAGCTGATTGGTGCGACCGACAGCTACATTCTTCGACCATACCTTTATGCTGGGATGTGGTTTGGCGTTTTAGGTTCGATTAGCGCTTGGGTAATGACGGCATTGATTACCGTATTGCTGAACAGCGCGGTGGATGACTTGGCTCAGCTATACGACAGCCACTTCCGTTTAATTGGCCTGAGTTGGGATGAATCTTTACTGCTTTTGATCGTCGGAACTCTGCTTGGTAGTGTGGCTGCAAAGCTTTCTGCACAGCGTCACCTAAAAGAAATTGAACCAGTTTAGGTGAATAGAGTCATATTTAGACGAAAAATAGGCACTTCTTAACCAGTTTTTGCCTTGTATAGACGAATTGATTATGCATAATTACTTCCCCCTCCTTGAAACCTGTTCATTTTAGGTTCAAGATTGTAGGGTTTTAATAGATGTATTACTCCAGATCAGAGATTGATGAGGAACCGAATGGCAAACCAAGCGTATCAAATGGCTTTAGTCACACAAGATAGTTTAGATAGCTATATCCGCTCAGCGAACAGCTACCCTATGCTGACTCCTGAAGAGGAACGTGGACTTGCAGAGCGATTACATTACAAAGGTGAGATCGACGCTGCGAAAGGCTTGATCCTTTCCCACCTAAGATTCGTGGTGCACGTTGCAAGAGGCTACTCTGGCTACGGGCTACCAATGGCTGATCTCGTCCAAGAAGGTAACATCGGCTTGATGAAGGCTGTTAAGCGCTTCAATCCAGAAGTTGGTGTTCGTCTCGTCTCGTTTGCTGTTCACTGGATCAAAGCTGAAATCCATGAATACGTTCTACGTAACTGGCGTATCGTTAAAATTGCGACCACTAAGGCACAGCGTAAACTGTTCTTTAACCTTCGTAAGTCTAAAAAGCGTTTGGGTTGGTTCAATAACGGTGAAGTTGAGACGGTTGCTCGTGAACTGGGTGTTGAGCCTTCAGAAGTTCGTGAGATGGAATCTCGCTTAGCAGCACAAGATGCGACGTTTGAAGCGCCTATGGACGATGACGATGGCGGTTCTGCTTACACTGCTCCAGTTTACTACCTAGAAGACAAGGCGTCAGACGTTGCTGAGACGGTTGAAGCGGCTAACTGGGAGTCACACACCAATAATCGCCTAGGGCTAGCACTAGCAAGCTTAGACGAGCGTAGCCAACACATTGTTCGCTCACGTTGGTTAGACGACAACAAGGCAACCCTGCAAGACTTAGCGGATACCTACAGTATATCAGCTGAGCGTGTTCGCCAGTTAGAAAAGAATGCGATGAAGAAATTGAAACAAGCCGTTGGTGATTTCTAATAGCATCTAGTTTCTATTAGCTTCTACTTTCTAGTAGAGCTAACAAATAGCTGAATTTTGAAAAGGCCGAGATCGAGAGATCTCGGCCTTTTTGTTTTGGATCGATTTCTCAACTTTTGCGATCGAAATTTGCAAAATGATTTTGTGGATAACTCTGTGAGAAGTTTATTCGTCAGCTATCTAAAAGCAGTGTGTAGTAAGGCTTTGACGGGGTTTTTCGAGTGGGGATATGTTTCAGTTAACCCACAGTTAGATCAGGATCATTACTACATGTTGTGGATCTATTTTTGAAAAGACACTTTATTCACGCAATTCACAGATTTATCCACAAATGGTGTAAAAGTGATCGCTGGTGGATAACCTTATTAAGTGGATGTGAATGTTAGCCTTGGGATAGGTTACAATGGCAGCAAAGTAAATCAGTATAAAAAGAGAAAGTCATGGACCAGTTTAAACATATCGATGTTAAAGGCGCTCAAGCCCTCATCGAACAAGGCGAAGCTCGACTTGTCGATATACGTGACCCGCAGTCTTTTGCGGTTGCCCACCCAAAAACAGCCTACCACCTGACTAACGATACGATGGTGTCATTCATGGATGAGGTTGAGTTCGAACAACCTATCTTAGTGATGTGCTACCACGGCATCAGTAGCCAAGGTGCGGCACAATATTTAGTGAACCAAGGCTTTGAAGAGGTATATAGTGTTGATGGTGGTTTCGAAGCTTGGCATCGTGCTGAACTTCCAGTGATCGCAGGTTAATGACTTTCATCACCTGAACCGCCTCAAGCATCCCTCATAGAATGAATAGGAAGTAACAATGATTAGATTGATGGTGTTAGACAATCCACGTCTTGCTCAAGCATTTATTGATTATATGGCCTCTCGTCAGATCCCTATTCAGATGTCTCCAGAGGGAGAAGGGCGTTTTGCTCTTTGGCTTCTTGATGGCCAATTTCAGGTTGAAACCGAAGCTGAGCTGAATCGTTTTCTGGCTGAGCCCAATCATAAGCGCTATCAAGCTGCATCTTGGGACATGGCAGAGACCAGAAAGAGCAACTTCCATTACCACACGCCAAGCTTCATGGGCATGATCAAAGCCAAAGCAGGCCCAGTGACACTAAGCCTGATGTTGGTGTGTGTGGTGATTTTTGCGCTGCAACAGATCGGTTTTGGCCAAGCTATTTTCAATGCCCTACATTTCCCAGCGGTGGATGGACAGCAATGGCAGCTGTGGCGTTGGTTGAGTCATGCCGTTCTACATTTCTCTGTTATGCACATCGCATTTAATATTTTGTGGTGGTGGCAGCTAGGTGGAGACATTGAGAAGAAACTTGGCAGCCTCAAGCTACTTCAGATCTTTGCTGTCTCTTCTGCGCTTTCAGGTGCTGGGCAGTATTGGGTTGAAGGGGCGAACTTCGGTGGTTTGTCTGGTGTTGTGTATGCCTTGGTTGGTTACTTATGGGTGGTTGGTGCGAAGGCGCCACAACTTGGTTTAGGTATCCCAAGACAGATTGTCGGCTTTATGTTGGTGTGGTTGGTGCTTGGGTACATGCAGCCATTTATGGCTATCGCCAATACGGCGCATTTAGCTGGTCTAGCCGCTGGTGTGATTATTGGCTTTATCGATGCGATGAAAGCACCAAGCTCGGCAAGAAGCTAATTCATATCTTCTAATGAGTAGCCAAACGATAGAGACAAAAAAAGCGGTCAGATGAGCCGCTTTTTTATTGGGATTCGTTTTACATCATTACTGATAAAGGTATTTGGTAAACAGTAAGTCAGCAATCAGGGTTTTACCTGTCTCTGGAAGCAAAATCTTGTTGAGGTGTTCAACTAAGGATTTTCTTAAGTCTTCACGGCCAGATAGAGATTTAATGGTTTCTTCGTTTTGTTTGCCAAGCAATTCAATCACCGCATCGCGAATCAGTGGTTGGTGATGCTCAATAGCGGCCAAGTCGCTACTATTTGCCACCATGATGTCGAGGCGAACCTGAATGTAGCCCAGTTTTTTACCTTTAGTGTAAAAATTGGTGGTCAGGTCTGGCTCTAGCGTGAAGTAGGCGAGTTTAGCTGCCGACTCCTCTTCCGCGAAACTTGATGCTGAAAAGAGTAGGGTAATCGCAAGAAATATTTGGGCTACATAACGTTTGTGCATATTTGTGACTTTTCTTTAGTTTATTCGCGATATTCGAAACGCATTAGTCTTGTTACAATGAGCGGTCTAAATCTAAATACGTTTACAATTCGAAGAACGCTTTAATTTTGTTCGAAAGTTGAAGCTTTATTGTACGTGTAAAGTCACCTATTGAATACTAGTATGAATCAGCCAATATCGCTGTATCTTAATTCGTTAATGAATGTAGATTGGCAAAGTACAGAAACATTTGATTTTCCTAATGAAACCACCAAAGAGTGGCTGATGGAGCAAGGTTCTCTTTCCCGCAAGTTGGGGAAGTGCTGTCAGCACCTGTCTGTTGAGTTGCTTCATAATCAAGTTGTAGAACGCTCAATGCTGCAACAAGACGAGGAACATCTTTTATCATCGTTTGATTGCTTACTGCGTAAAGTGATTTTAAAGGGTGATGACGAACCGTGGGTGTTAGGTCGAACCTTGATTCCCCGAGTCACATTAGAAGATCATCAGCACTCAGACCTTTCTCAACAAGGTAATGTCCCGCTTGGATTGACCGTTTTCAGTGCTGAGAACGTGGAGCGAGATGCGCTGCAAGTCGGTTGGGTTATCGCAGGCGATGAGCGATTACTCGCGCGTCGTTCTCGATTATGGATGAACCATAAACCGATGCTTGTGGCAGAACTGTTTTTACCAACATCACCCATTTACTCTAAGGAGAGTGTGTAAATGCTTGCCACCAAAGCGAAGGCGTATTGGCAATTAACGCGAATGAATCGCCCGATTGGTACCCTATTACTCCTTTGGCCGACCTTGTGGTCACTGATTATCGCCGCACAAGGTATGCCTGATTTTGATGTCTTGGTTGTTTTTGTACTCGGCGTGGTGTTGATGCGTTCAGCTGGCTGTGTGATCAATGACTTTGCGGACCGTAAAGTAGATGGTCATGTTAAACGTACCAAGCAGCGTCCACTGCCGTCTGGTTTGGTTTCCAGTAAGGAAGCGATTCTGCTCTTTTTAGTGCTAGCCGTAGTTTCATTCTTGCTGGTACTCACCATGAATCCACTGACCATTAAGCTCTCATTTATTGGTGTGGGTCTGGCGTTCATTTACCCTTTCATGAAGCGTTTTACGCATCTTCCACAGTTGTTTCTTGGCTTAGCGTTTAGTTGGGCGATACCAATGGCTTGGGCGGCACAAACCAATGAACTGCCAAGCATTGTGTGGTTTGTCTTCGTGATTAACGCGTTGTGGACGATTGCTTACGACACGCAATATGCGATGGTTGACCGAGATGATGACTTGAAGATTGGTATTAAATCGACGGCTATTTTATTTGGTCGCTTCGATAAACTGATTGTTGGCTCTTTGCAACTCGTCACCCTAGCGATGCTGATTGCGTTAGGCATGCATTACCAACTAGGAGATACCTTCTATTGGGCATTGTTGGTAGCGGGCAGCTTGTTTGTGTATCAACAACACCTGATGCGCCATCGTGATCGAGACCTATGCTTCCAAGCCTTTCTCAATAATAACTATGTTGGAATGGCAGTGACAGCGGGCTTGTTCATTACCTTCTGGTAAGCATCCGCTTTTCGAGTTAACGAATGCTAAAGAAAAAGGCACCCATTGGGTGCCTTTTTTGATCGCGTTGAATCTGCTATCAGAGCCCTGCTATATACAGGAATTACTCGACTTGGTGAATACTCTCTTGAATAGTCAGACGGACTTCTGGGTAAAGCATCGAGTAAAGAAGCTTAGCGAATTGCTGAGTCTTCTCTAAATCGCAGTTGCCGTCGTTATCTAGGTACTGTTGCTGCTTCAACGTTGCGAACATAGAAGCAAACACACCTTTATCGAAGAATTCGGGAGCATTGATACCATGCAATCGACCAAGTCGCTGTGCGATGTCTTGGCTTTTCTGTTCAAGGTCAGATTTGTCCAGTTCCGGATTCTCTGCCAGCAAGTTTAGAGCAATAGAGTAGCGCTGTAGCGTTTCTGAAATCGTACGGCCTAACAGCATAAGAGCTTGGCTGTTCGATTGGTTGATCGTCACTTCATTGTCAGACACAACAATCATGCCCTGGCTAACAAGTTCATCAATGATGTTTGATACTACGCCTTCAAGCTGTGATTCGTCGTAGCTTAAGAACAGCTCTTTCTTTAAGAACGGATAAATTGCTGCAACATTCTTTTGAATCGCTTCAATCGATAAACCGCGCTGACGAATGGTCATCTGGGCAATTAAAGATGGCAGAGCGAACAAGTGAATGATGTTGTTTCGGTAGTAGGTCATCAGAATTGACTGGTGACGGTCTAGCGAAATAATGTCGCCCATTGAGTCTGATTCAATTAGGAACTTGTTCAGCGATTCAGCGTGTTTTACCAGATCTTCAGCACTGTCTTTTGGTACCGTAAATGTATCAGAGTAAGGTACGTTCTTAAGCAGAGACAGGTAGCAATTGATCTGAGAAACCAAAGAGTCACGAGACAATGCGCGCTGTCTTGAGGCTAATAGCGCGGTTGCACAAAGGGTCAATGCGTTGGTCGCCGCGGCATCGTTAATGTGCGTCATCATTTTGGTCGCCAGGTCATTAACCACTGGATTCATCCATTGTGGTTTACTGGTGCCCATTGGGTCGATGTCTTTGGTCCACTCTGGTGAGTGCTCATTCAGGTATTGGTTCAGTTGAATCGGCTCACCGAAGTTCACGTAGCCTTTACCAAAGTTACGCAGCTTACGAATGGTACGAATCACTAAGCTCGCGTTTTCTTTTTCTTTACGCTTGCCACGAAGTTCTTTCGCGTAAGTCGCTACTTCCATCACGTGCTCGTAGCCGATGTATACAGGAACCAAAGTCACCGGACGGTTCATGCCGCGCAGCATTGCTTGGATTGTCATCGCTAGCATGCCCGTTTTCGCTTGCAGTAGACGACCTGTACGAGAACGACCACCTTCACTGAAGTACTCTACTGAGTAACCTTTAGCGAACAATTCCGCTAGGTATTCACGGAAAATCGTCGAGTACAGTTTGTTGCCTTTGAAGCTACGACGAATAAAGAACGCACCACCATGACGGAAAATAGGACCGGCAGGGAAGAAGTTCAGGTTGATACCCGCAGCGATGTGCGGAGGCACCATGCCTTCGTGGTAAAGCACATAAGAAAGCAGTAAGTAGTCCATGTGGCTACGGTGACAAGGCACGTAAACAATCTCGTGACCATCTTGAGCCAACTTACGAACCGTTGAAGCGTTGCTGATATGCAGGCCTTGGTACAACTTATTCCACAGCCAACCAAGAATCTTCTCACCACGCTTGATCAGCGAGTAAGAGAAGTTCGCAGCAATCTCGTCCATGATGTCTTGAGCTTCTTTGCTCGCTTTCTCGATCGAGATGTTCTTTGCTTGTGCTTCGTCTTCAATCGCTTTTTTGATCGCTTCTGATTTTAACAGGCGATCAAACAGAGCTTGGCGGCTTGGTAGGTTAGGGCCTGATGCTGCAAGCTTTTGGCGAGAGAAGTGAATACGTGCCACGCGCGCCAGTTTGTGCGCGATGGTGCTGTCGGTGCCGTGTGAGTTGGCCATGTAACGCAGAGAAACCACAGGACTAAAGCGAACCAAGCAGTCACGACCGGCTAGCAATACCGCTTTTGATTTCTCTAAGCCGTTCATTGCCTGTAGGTAAGGCTTCTGGTTATTCTCTTTACCAGGTTTGCGCCCCCACAAAACGGTAGCAGGGATAACTTGAACATCGAGTTCAGAGTCGTCGGCGTGCAGTGAAAGCAATTCAGAGAACACTTCAATTGAAGAGCTTGGTACATAATCATCGTCTTGCAGCAGAGTTTTGCGAGAAGAGATGAAAACGTAGCGTTGCAGTGATTTGCCGTTGATTTCAAGCTTGCTCAACGGATCAGGTAGGCCTAATTCAAGTGCATGTTTTTGCAATGTAAGAATGTCGACACTTGAGCGAAACGGTAAGGCGTATACAATCGGTTTGCTCAAATCAATGTTCAAATCCTCAACAGGGTTTGAAGGAATTGATGTGCCCTTTACCAATACGGATAAAGGTAGCTTCATTAATGAACGTGAAAAAGATTGTCCAGAAGACATATAGGTTCACTGCCTCAATAGTTATTTCAATGTGCTGAAGCGTATCTCTATTTCTCTGATAAAAAGGATAAATCCTATGAGTGAAATAGGGATAAGCCTAGGCGTAAATTTAATCGATGCAAGAATACCAGAAACTGGTCTAACCTTTTAATGGAAATAGTCATATTGCCGTTAAGTTTGTGGAAAATCATTCATCGACTGATTGAGTATAGGGTTAAAAATGACCAAAAAATCAAACACCGGATTCAAACGCATCATCAAAGCAGCAGGCTTTTCATGGCAAGGCATTACGAGTTCGTTTAAAAATGAGGCTGCATTTCGACAGGAAGTGTTCATGGCGGTCGTGCTTATTCCGTTGGCATTTTACCTAGATGTAAGCCAAGTTGAACGAATCTTAATGATCTCATCGGTGGTATTGGTGATGGTTGTCGAGCTAATCAATACCGCGATTGAAGCGGTTGTCGACCGAATCGGCAGTGAATATCATGAGCTTTCTGGGATGGCTAAAGATGTCGGTTCGGCAGCAGTTTTCATCTGTTTGGCACTCGCAGGTTATGTGTGGCTAGAGATCCTGTTTTTGTAATTTGCTAAAAATGAACTAAAAACAACCAATTGCTTTGCTTTTGTTCAGTTACTGGATATACTCACAGTCAACTGTATAAAAAGACAGGTGAATCATGAAGCCGTTAACGCCCCGCCAGCAACAAGTCTTTGACCTTATCAAAGGTAAGATCGAAGATTCCGGTATGCCACCGACACGTGCAGAAATCGCGCGTGAACTAGGCTTCCGTTCTGCTAATGCTGCAGAAGAACATTTGAAAGCTCTTGCTCGTAAAGAAGCGATTGAGATTATCCCGGGTGCGTCTCGCGGTATTCGTATTTTGCTTGAAGATGCAGCAAACGAAGAGCAAGGTTTACCATTAATCGGTCAGGTTGCCGCTGGTGAGCCTATCTTGGCTCAAGAGCATGTAGAAATGCATTACCAAGTTGATCCAGGCATGTTTAAACCACAAGCTGACTTCTTACTTCGTGTAAATGGCGAAAGTATGAAAGACATCGGTATTATGGATGGTGATTTATTAGCTGTTCATAAAACACAAGATGTACGCGATGGTCAGGTTGTAGTGGCTCGTGTCGATGATGATGTAACGGTAAAACGCCTAGAACGTAAAGGTTCAACGGTTCTGTTACATGCTGAAAATGAAGAGTTTTCTCCAATCCATGTCGATCTAGAATCTCAACACTTGTCTATTGAAGGGCTTGCGGTTGGTATTATTCGCAACACCGACTGGATGTAGTCAGTACAAATAGCTTATTGATATTTATTCTCAATAACTTGCCATTGTAATTGATATTCATTATCATCTTCTTTGTCGAGATACAAGGAAGATGATGATGCCAAACCCAACCAAACCTCAAATGAAGCCGCTTACTCGTAAGCCGCGCTCCTCTGTTCAAAAGGCTTCTTCTGAACAAGGGTCTGTACATCAAGAATTCCAAGTTCCGACCAACCTCGTTCAACATCTTTGGTTTCGTAGTCGTGAAAGCCTAGCCGATGATGGTCTCGTTTATGACCCCATCGCAGCTCAAGCCTGCAAGCGTTGCCAGCTCGCACCTGAATGTCTTACTGGCGAGCTAGACCAACAACAACTTCTCTACGCAACACTGACTCAACTTTGTGACTCTCAAGTTCAGCAATTTCTATCTCACAACCCAGATGCTTGGATCATCAATGTTGGAGCAGGGCTCGATACCCGCTTCTACCGTTTAGATAATGGACGCTGCCATTGGGTTGAGCTGGATGTCACGGAAAACCTTGTGTGGCGCCAACGTCTGTTCCACAAAAATGAACGCTATCGTTTGGAGTGTGGTTCTGTCGATGACCTGACTTGGTTGGATGAACTCAATATTCCAGAACAAGCCTCGGTGATGGTGGTGTGTGAACATGCTCTGCTGGATTGCAATGAACAGCAGACGGCGAACTTCATTCAGTCTTTGAGTCGCTACTTTACTCATGCACATGCGTGTTTAGTCTTAGCTGGAGATAAAAGCTCAAGTACGTTGGGGCAAAAACTTGGTTCAGGAAAGTATGCGCATGGCCTATCTTCTCCAATAGACAGTGTTCTCAATTGGTTGCCATGGGCACAATGGGTAAAAGCGTTTTCTCCACTAGACCAAAAATGCAACCGTTGGAAATTGTGGCAGCGACTTCTTTGTAAGATCTCTCAGGTCAAAAAGCGTTTAACGCCGCAGTTAGTGCTCGTTAAGTGGTAATCCTAGGTGTTTTGTATTTCGAGTAACTGAGTACATAGCCGGTATAAGTAAAATTCCACAACATAGTGAAAGCCCACCCACTAGGTTAAACTATCGCCTCTAATCTAAGAGGTGATCGTGAAGTTATTTAATCCCCAAACTATTTTTCAAACGCTATCCAATCAGGCGATGCATAAAAAAGTGCTGTTGCTCGCGATCCCGATGGTTCTCTCTAATATTACTGTTCCACTGTTGGGCTTAGTCGATGCGGCGGTTATCGGTCACCTAGAGCACTCTTGGTATTTAGGTGGTGTGGCGCTGGGCGGCACAATGATCAGCGTGACCTTTTGGTTGCTTGGTTTCCTGCGTATGTCGACAACAGGGCTAGCTGCACAATCTTATGGTGCGAATGATGGCAAGCAACTAGGCTTAGTTTTTGTGCAAGGCGTGACCATGGCCTTAGGGTTTGCTGGTGTCTTTTTACTTTTACACAGTTTAGTCGCCGATTTAGTTTTCTCATTGAGTAGCGCCAGTGATCAAGTTAAGCACTATGGTCAGCAATATTTCTCAATCCGCGCTTGGAGTGCACCTGCCGCGCTGACTAACTTTGTGATTCTAGGTTGGCTGCTCGGGACTCAAAACGCCAAAGCGCCAATGTGGATGGTGATCATCACCAATATCACCAATATCGTTTTGGATATCGTTTTTGTTATCGGCTTAGGGTGGCAAGTGGAAGGTGCTGCATTGGCATCTGTAATGGCTGATTATGCCGGTCTAACATTTGGCCTAATTTGTGTTTACCGAATCTGGGCGAAGAAGCAGTTACCATCGCCATGGGATCTGCTTAAGAAAACCAGCCAAGGTTTGAGTCGTTTCGTGAAATTGAATCGCGATATCTTTCTTCGTTCATTATGCCTACAAGCGACTTTCACTTTCATGACCTTCCAAGGTGCAAGCTTTGGCGATGATGTTGTTGCGGCCAATGCCGTGTTGATGAGTTTCTTGATGATCATCTCTTATGGGATGGATGGCTTTGCCTACGCAATGGAAGCGATGGTCGGTAAGGCGATAGGCGCGAAAGACAAAGATGAGCTGAACCAGTCATTGATTGGAACTTTCTTCTGGAGCTTCAATATTTGTTTGGTACTGACCATAGTGTTCGCACTCGTTGGCTCGAGCTTAATCAATATGATCACCACAATCCCAGACGTGAAGAGTCAAGCCGAGGTGTATTTACCGTGGTTAATCGCAATGCCATTGGTGTCTATGTGGTGCTTCTTGTTGGATGGTATTTTTGTTGGAGCAACTAAGGGCAAGGATATGCGCAATAGTATGTTTGTTGCGACCTGCAGTTTCTTCGCGATTTTCTATTTAGCATCAGGTTTAGAGAACCATGCACTGTGGTTAGCGATGCTGAGCTTTATGGCAATGCGCGGAATTGGTCTTGGTGTGTTGTTTGTTTCTCAGTGGAAGAAAGGGGAGTTTCTCGCTTAGCTCGAGGGCTCTGTTTGTGGAGAGTAAATGAGGCTGTACAGGTAAAGGGGTATTTAGAACATCATGATCTAATTACTATCAATACCTTAACATTCAATATCTTAAATAAAAACAGCAAGCGCATGGCTTGCTGTTTATGTATTTGGCCTATGGGTGGTCAAATACTCCTATTGGTTCTTTATCTAGAATAAACGGTTAAGCCCGTTGAGTGCTGCAACACGATAAGCTTCCGCCATCGTTGGATAGTTAAAGGTCGTATTCACAAAGTACTCGATGGTATTTGCTTCACCTTTCTGTTCCATGATCGCTTGTCCGATATGGATGATTTCAGCGGCACGCTCACCAAACACGTGGATACCTAAAATCTCTTTGGTTTCGCGATGGAACAGAATCTTCAAGCTACCAATGTCTTTACCCGCAATTTGAGCACGAGCTAGGTGTTTGAATGAAGAACGTCCTACTTCATACGGTACTTTAGCTGCGGTAAGTTCTTGCTCGGTTTTACCAACAGAACTGATCTCCGGGATGGTGTAGATGCCGGTTGGAATGTCTTCGATAAGGTGGCGTTCAGCTTCACCTTTCACAATTGCTTGAGCCACAAATCGACCTTGGTCATAAGCAGCACTTGCTAGGCTAGGGTAGCCAATCACATCACCGACAGCGTAAACATGGTCAACATTGGTTTGGTAATTGGTATTTACTGAGACTTGCCCACGCGAGTCCGCTTCTAAGCCAACAGCACCAAGGTTCAGTTTATCGGTATTACCCGTTCGGCCATTGGCATACAGTAGGCAATCAGCGCGCATCTTTTTACCTGACTCTAGGTGAATGATCACGCCATCATCAGTGCCTTCAATTTTCTCAAAGGTTTCATCGTTGCGAATCACGACACCGCTGTTCCAGAAGTGATAAGAAAGTGCATCTGAGGTTTCATTGTCTAGGAATGACAACAGACGGTCACGAGTATTGATAAGATCGGTTTTTACACCCAAACCGCGGAAAATCGACGCGTATTCACAACCAATAACGCCAGCACCATAGATGATGATGTGTTGCGGGTCGTGTTTAAGAGAAAGAATCGAGTCACTGTCGTAGATACGTTCATGCAGGAAGTCGACGTTATCTGGTTGGTAAGGGCGAGAGCCTGTCGCGATAACAAATTTGTCTGCACTGTAATGTTCTTCAGTGCCATCGCTTTGCATTACCGAGACAGTGTTGGTATCGATAAAACGTGCAGTACCAAAGACCAACGTGCACTGGTTGCGGTCGTAGAAGCCTTGGCGTAATCGAGTCTGTTTGTCGATGACTGATTTAGCATGACCCAGAATGTTGGAGAAGGTTGAGTGAATACTTTTATTGTTCTGACAAAACAGCGGATTACTGTTGAATTCGATAATACGACTTACGGCATGACGCAGTGCTTTTGAAGGAATTGTTCCCCAGTGAGTACAACCACCACCAACGCTGCTCTCTTTCTCAATGATTGCAACGTTCAACCCGGCTTTGGTTAATCCCATCGCTGCCCCTTCTCCTCCGGGGCCACTACCAATTACGATTACATCAAAGTGGTTGGAGTGCGGCATAGATATCTTCCTTGTTATATTTGATTAACATTGCTTTAGCGAGATTTTAACCGATTCTGTTCTCGGGTACATGAAAAGGGCATCAGAGAGTCGGTGGGATCACGCAGTGTTATCGAAAAAATAATATTTGGTATGTCGTATGTCTCCAAATGACAGCGTGGATATTGAAATTTTTTCTTCGAACGTATTTACTTCGGTACGTGAACAAAGAGGTATGTTTAGTGTCTTATATAACCAGAGTGCCTTATATAAATAAGTGATTCGCGTTATATTGAATAGAGTATTAGACATGCCTGTTTAGGCTGTAAAAGAAGAAATTGATAAAGTATGAAACCAATGGGCATTCGCGCACAGCAAAAAGAAAAAACTCGTCGCAGCTTAATCGATGCAGCATTTAGCCAACTCAGCGCCGATCGTAGTTTTTCCAATCTAAGCTTGAGAGAAGTCGCTCGTGAGGCTGGAATAGCACCGACTTCCTTTTATCGTCACTTCAAAGACATGGATGAGCTTGGCTTAACCATGGTTGATGAAGGTGGCTTACTGCTGCGCCAGTTAATGCGTCAAGCTAGGCAACGCATAGTAAAAGAAGGCAGTGTGATTCGTACATCGGTTGAAACCTTTATGGAATTCATTGAAAGCAGCCCTAACGTATTCAGACTGTTATTGCGAGAGCGCTCAGGAACTTCATTTGAGTTTCGTGCAGCGGTAGCTCGTGAGATACAGCACTTCTCTGCTGAGTTAACCGAATATTTGATAACGACTGGCATGACACGAGACGAAGCTTTTACTCAAGCTGAAGCCTCCGTTATCTTGGTCTTCAACTCAGGGGCAGAAGCATTAGATTTAGATCGACGTCAGCGAGATGAACTGGCTGAACGCTTGATCATGCAATTGCGAATGATGGCCAAAGGGGCTTTTTGGTATCGTAAAGAACGTGAACGTAACCGATTAAAAGGCGGGATTGAATAATGTCGAATGAAAATAATACTGTAAACCGTGGTTCAGAAAGAAAGACACTCGTACTTGCTGTTATTGCCGGTGTGTGTGGTGATGCTCTGTTATCTTGGGTAACAATGAGCGAAGTGGGCTTCTCTATTTTCCCACTGATTGCTTTAGTCTTGGCTGTACAAGCACTTTACCAAGAGTACCTAACTAACCCAGTATCTGAAGATATTCCACTAGTAGGTTTGGCTTGTTTCTTTGTAGGTGCATTTGGCCACTCGGCTTTTGTGAAGGCACAACACCCTGATGCTGGCTCAAACTTCTTTGCGATTATTGTCGCGATGTTGCTTCTTGCATGGGTAGGTAAGAAACTCGGCTTTATCGGCAAAACTGCTTAAGCTGATTTAGAAATTAAAAAAACGAGCCAATGGGCTCGTTTTTTTGTATCTGCTGTTTGGCTTAGACCTGAAAGCGATACTTACGCTTTACGCTCTAGGAATACGCCAGCTTCCATGTGGTGCGTAAATAGATAATAGTGTCCATCAGTGTACGTGCGGTTCTACTTTTTGCGCTTAAAGTGTTGTTTTTTATGGTTTTGATTTTATTGATTGTCCATGGGTATCCTCAGGGGTACAATGAAAACTCACACATCCCCGTACCCCGAGCCGTACCC
>NZ_JBFRJZ010000033.1:52451-69823 GCF_041469125.1 Vibrio sp. 10N.286.51.E5
TACCCCGAGCCGTACCCCGAATGGTAGGAGTTGCTGATAATGACAAAGCGAATTAGTAGCAATGCAACACTGCAAGCATTGAAACCAAAAGAGAAAGAGTATTCAATTCCTGATAAGAAAATTGAGGGATTGAATATTCGAGTTCGCCCTACGGGTACGATGACTTGGACATTTCGTTTTCAAGTTGGTAAAAAGCACGACAAAATATCTATGGGCCGTTACGTCCAACTTAAGCCAAATACAGGTATGACGCTGGATCAGGCAAGGAAGGAAGCCGGGCGCTATCGCAGTTGGTTAGAGAACAATAAAAACCCTAAGATAGAGCTACTCAGAGAGCGTCGAGAGCAAGAAGAAGCACGTACATTTGATGATGCATTTGTTAGCTTTGATGAAAAGCGTTTATCAAAGCAACTTCGTAGTTCTCAGTCTAGATCCATCTACCTGCGTGATATCAAACCCTACATAGGTAATATCAACCTAGTTGACTTGAATATTATCGACCTTAATAAAGTGTTTGATGCAAAGGTGGATAAAGATGGAAAACGTATGGCTGGAGCTATTGGGGTTTGTCACAAAATCATTAATCAGGTGATCAATCATGCCTTAGCCTTGAACATGATTGATAGACATCCAGCACCGCAATTAAAGGCAAAAGATGTTGGTGGTGGCTCTAATGTGACAAAGAGAAACCTTAGTTTTTCTGAGTTGAAAGTATTGTTGTCGAGCTTAGGTGACTGGCGCACAGATCCAGCGAATATTCGCTTGATACGCTTTTTGCTTGGGTGTGGTCAGCGTATTAGTGCTGTGCTTGAAATGCGTTGGAGTGAATTGGATTTTGATGAAAGGGTCTGGTTGCTGCCTGCTAGCTCTGAAGAGCGACATACGAAGAGCCCAGAGAGTCGTAAAATACCGTTGAGTGACTATCTGGTTGAGCAGCTCCAAGAGCAGCGTAAGCTTGTATCAAACAAATGGGAGCTGGTTTGGCCTCAAATCGCTTCAGATAAAGTTCAAGAGCCATCAGCGATACGAGCACTTATTAAGCGTAATATTCCATCAGATATCGAACATTTCTCACCGCATGACCTTCGTCGGACCTTTATTAGTCGATGTAGTGAGATGGGGCTCGATATTGTGGCTGTAGAGAAAGCTGTAGGCCACCAGCTGCCGGGTATGTTGCGAGTCTACAATCACCATGATTATTTAAATGAACAATTGTCAGTGTTGCAAGCTTGGGGGGATAAGCTATACGCACTGAGTGTTAGTAACGTTGTACCCTTATCAACTATTGAGTCGGCTTAGGCAGTACAGAGGCTTAGCATTGTTAATCCGTTATTTTCGTTTCTTTTTCTCATCATCAAGCAATGACAAGGCTTTAAGTTCGCTTGCTTCGCTTTCTTTTAGTTTTGATTCAAGGTCTTCAACTTGATTTTGAAGCTGTTTTATTTCTTGTTGTAGCTCCTTTAATGATGCTTCTTGATTACAAACGTCATCTGATAATTTTTGGTTTTGGTCACGAAGAACTTTATTTCTATCTATGTAGATTCTCTTCTCGATTAACTCATTTTTTTTGAGATTCTTAGCTACATTATCCGCTGTAAGAATGAGCCCTTCTAACTGTTTTTCTATCGTAGTTCTATTGTTTTTAGCTAGCCTTTTGAGGGTCGAGATACAAGCTGGAGTAAAGCGATAGGTTTTTTTCTTCAGATGAGAGCTCCCGTCTCTTTTCTTTTTATCCCATGCATTACTCATAGCTTGAAGTAGCTCTCTGTTATCAGCTAAATCAACATCCAGTAATTTAATAAACTCACTGGCAGGGCAGCTATTTTCTGACCAATTAATTAACGAAGTTGATGCATATTCTGAGTTAGTCAGTTTCAATTTACGTTTCAATAAGTACTTTGTCATCCACTCCTTTTGCTCTTCATTATTATCCTTAATCCAACCTTTAAGATTCAATCCCCCCATCAAACTAACTCCTTTTTGTGTTCAGTTACCATTAAACTACGCTTATTGGTTTATGTGATCAATAAGTAGCATTACTTTCTATATAACCAGCTACAATAGCAAGTAATTTGTCGTATAAATAACACCTGTCAAATAATGGTTAATTAATGATTTTTGAGACTATAACGCCACAGAATATTCATCATATGTCGTGTATATGGCTACGTACTGAGTATGGTTTAAAAGGTAATGTGAGTCGTTACAATGGTACCCCTGAGTCAAAAATATTCTTGATGAAATTGATTCGAGAATTCGCGTGGCAATCTGAAACTGGCGTGGTCCAAGTAAGGGAGCTTAGTGCTAGGTTAGGGGTATCTGACAAGGTGATAAAATCTTCGATTGATTCACTTCAAAGTGTTGGCTTGTTAAAGAGAGTTTCAGCCAAATCATCCTTAGGTGGTAACTCATACAGCTATAAAATTTGTAGTAATGGGAATCCTGATTACTCCGCTGCACAAAACATATCTAAATCTAGAAACCTGTATTTTCAACCGCTGATTGATGAATTACTCAGACCTGATACAACGCAAAAAGAAAACGGCGTTGCCGAAATTCAAGGTAGGGATAAACAGCACTCTTTGACACTTTCAAACCGATTGGTTTTGATTACGTTACTCGCTCATTCCGATCCACTTGGTATCGTGCGAGGGTTGAGTAAAGCTGAAATTTGCAAACTTGTTGGTATCACCCCCACGCGGCTGCGTTCTCAATTGAGTACTTTATTACGTGAAGGCTACATCATTAATGTCATAGGGGGGCAAACGCTAACTCCTATATTTGGAAAGGTGCAAAGTGTATTTACACTTAACCTACTGAACAAAAGCTATGACTTTCGTGTTGATATAACTCGAAAGGAAAATACTGTACTAGTTTATGAATCAAGTCTGTCTAGGCAATTATTGATGGCGACTAAAGAGAGACCCGTGAAATCAGAGCTTTTAAACACAGCCATTTCTCGTTTTCACCAGTGGCAATTTGATAGCAATAGTAAGGATTTCATTAACGTTCTACGCAAGTATTTCCCTTTCATGCGAGATCCCTATAAGAGAGCAATCTTGCAGTCAAAGATTGATCAGTATGCATCATATTGTTTAAACCACTATTGGCACCTGATTGGATCTAAGCTTCCGCCTTATGAACATGTAGAGCAGTTACTAGAGTTCATCGCTGATGACTGTACTAAGGGGGGAATAAATCACACTATCTATGTCGAGGGGGATGTAGCGGAAGAGCGGTTAGCAATGGAAGCTTTGTCCGATAAAAGCCCATTAGTAAAAGGTATCAATGATTTTATTCTCGTCTTGTCATGGATGCGAGCTGAAGAGGTTAAGTTACGTGAAAGGATGGCTGAGCTGGATGACTCTCACTATTACCAAATTCAACCATCTGGTGATGCTAATGCGTTAGCTTATACACTCATCTCAAGCCCCCAAAACAGTATAAAGCCTTACGAATATGATTCTTTTCACCAGCTTTAAAGTCATTAGACCTAATGACATAACTTCAGAGTGACTTCGGTTTCAATCACACTAGCTAGGCCCAATCTTTGATTATCCATAGGCATGACTCCGGTACTACAGCCTAGAAAGAAACAATGCCCTCGGTGGATTAGTAATATAGCTACTTAACAAACACTCTTTATAAGAGCATGACTAGCAGTACAACACTCAGTAGCCACACTACTGATGAATGCTGTACATGTTGTTGTGTCAGCTAAGATCTCTAGCCATAGGCAATAGAGATTCACTCACTGCTATGACAGAACAGTTTTATGTAAATTGTTACGCATCATTCTCTTTCTATGTGAAATCAAATAACACATAGGAGAGATTTTCATGAACATGTTTCAATTTGCTCAAATCCCACTTAGCTACGGTTCTTTAAACCAACACCACCTTGCCCGTATCAATGACACTGTTATGGGAGCCCTAGCGAGCCATGATAGAGTATTAGTCGCTCGAATTGATCTACGTATACCTAACAATAGGGGGAACTCTGACAACCCTTTAGAGCGTGATACACCAACTTGTTACCCGAATACCGATGTTGATTTGATGAAACGGTTTATAGCCTCTTTGAAAACTCAGATGCATTTCGACCAGAGGAATAAAGCCAAACAAGGGAAGCGTATCTACCCGTGTCCGTTAAATTACGTTTGGGTAAGGGAACGTAACACCAGTCACAATGAACATTACCATGTGGCATTAGCGGTCAATCAGGATGGTTACTATCCATTTGGTAGGCTTCATTACGAAGGTACTCTTGCTTGTATGGTAAACAGAGCATGGGCTAGTGCATTAGGGCTTACGACAGATGAGATTGAAGGACTAGTTCATATCCCTGAGCGTCCAATGTATACGTTGAACCGTAATCACCCACCAGCACGATTTCAGAAAGACTTAGGTGAGGTAGCGGTTAGGTTGGCTTACTTGGCAAAGGCTGAGACTAAGATTCTTGGTGATGGTCGCCGTAACTTGGGATGCAGTAATTCAAGGAAGGGATTGATTTAGATTCTAAAGACACTTTGAGCCAGAATTACACTCTGGCTCATTAGTATACAAAGCGACTTAAGATGCACTGATATGAAATACGGTAGCTTGGTTACTCTGAAGGCTGTTGTAAATCACTTACAAGCTCCTCTGTAGGAACAGAATCATAGCAATCTCTTTTATTTTTTAACTTATCTAAAAGGTAATCGTTCGATAAACGAAAGTCACTTGCTATAGTTGCCCAAGTTTTAACGTACCCCTTGATGACAGGGCTTTTTTGACTAAATACTAAACCAGAATCGTTATGTATTTCAGAAGTGTCCCATGCTTTAGTTATCCCATTGTCTGTCGAGGATATTTTTCTACCAACCAGAATTAACTCAAAACGCATGTTCTGATGACTAAACCCAGGGTGTGCCGCTATGATATCAGCGTAGTCTTCTAACTGCCTTAAGTGCTTCTTATTGAGAGATACACCTGGTCTTTTAATTTCAATGATGGTGCACTTATAAAAAGGTTTACCGTTTTCGTATTCTTTTCTTTTACGCGCAAGAAATAGGTCGACTTGCCTCCTGACTCCTTCAACATCAAGGCCAAGCTCAATATCTTCAGGATCAATATCGTTTTGGGAAAGATCTTCAAACTTACTAACTTGCACCCTCAATCGAGTTGCTGTTTTTTGAAAGTCATCTTCTTCTGCGCCAATTAGAGAGTGTTGTTCACCAAACAGCCAAGTGTTAGCTTCAATAATCTTCTGTAAATGTGGTGTTTCTAATACGTCTTTATAATTATTGAGCATGATATGCTCGATCTGATCAACAACAATCTCTCTTCGTTGAAGTACTTCAATAGTACTAATAATGTTGTCGAGTGTAGTTCTTTTGAGTACGTCTGTGAGGCGTTCAAGCTTGCCTTTATCTAAGTCAATAATTGATTCTAGTAAATCTAGCAAAGTATCGTTTTCATTCGATACGAGAAGCTTGTCTAACAAAGATATTATAATTTTTAAGGGCTTTTTCTTTACGTTGTTGAAAATCTGAGGGTCTGCAATCCAAACTTCACGAACAACTGACTTAATGTTATCTAACCGCCACTCGGCATCATTTTTGTTCAAGTTTGCATATTTGGGAAAGTAGCCATCTTGAACATATTGTTCTAACTTTTGATCGATTTGATTTCTAATGAACTCTACGTAAAGCTCGTTTCCTATCTGTTTTACGCTTTTGAGCAGTTGATTGTAAACGGCACTATTCGGGTTAGCGGGCGTCAATTCATTCCCATCGAAGTCGAGCGAAGTACAGTGTTTATCAAAACGGTTCACCCAATCGCCTTGGATGTATGCACTCAGGTAGAAACCAGTTTTACGATTGAAAGATGTATTATCTCGATATAATACTCTTCCATTGGAATGTACTAAGTAAAACTTTGAGTTCTCTCCTTCTGGTTTGTCTGTCCATAAGAAAAATGAGACTTGAAGCATTTCATTGTCAATTTCGATTGGAACCGACTTTTGTGTACATTGAGGTACTGCGATCTCTTGCTCGTTGAGGAATAGCTTTAAGTTTTTGTTAAGTGCTAATCGCCACCCAAAAACTTTCTGAAGCATTGAATACAAGTGCTCTTGAGCAGGTAAGTTATGAGTAAAGTTATAAAGTTCAACATAAGTTCCTTGACCATGAACAACAACATCGTTCTTCTGGCTATCTACTGGAAGGTTGCTATCCAGATTAAAGTGCTCTAAGTCTTCAGCTCCAATCGAGATTTTGATATCTTTCCCATTGAAGCGAGAATACCAATCAGCATTGTTACACAGTAGGTGAAATGCCAACCTTCCTCTACCATGAGCACCTTGAGTATCATCGTCACCAACTTTCTGGGAATCATTGAAGCGAGAGAAATGCTTATCCGTCTGGGATGCATCAATGCCATGTCCGTTATCTATAACAGCGACACTATTAGTCCCTATAACTCCTTCAGTGATAACCTTTACTATTGTAGCTTTTGCATCGAATCCGTTAGCCACCAACTCAAAAATCGCTTGTTCACGATTCTTCTCGTATTTCTTAAAATGCTTTTTTATACCCGCGGTATTTATCCGCGTTGTTCTAATATTTGAGTTTTCCATAGCCAAGCCCCTGACGATCTTTGGAGATCATTCTTTAAGTACTTTGATTCTAACCGAAGTAGTATCAACATATCCTTGATGAAATCAATGTTGATTATGCCACTCTTAAGCTCTTATTTGAGAATAATTTGATAGCAACATTGTAAACACTCGCGCTCTTTTAATGATTTGATAACTAACCACAATCTTGTTTAAAATCCCCTTAACCGCTGAAGTATCTCTAGTTTTAGGCAGAACGCAGATACTTTCAATTATGAACAGTTCAGTGCAAAAAAGAGATTGATATCAATCTCTTCAATAACGTAGATGTAGATCCTACGTTATTGTGCTATCACGGCGTTTGGTTCTGTGTTCATAACACTAACTCCCTAAAGTCATTATCAATATCATCTTGTGTCACGCCAATGTAGCGCAGCGTTACGCCTTCTGAACTGTGGCGAAGCATCCGCATCACCCGTGCAATGTCCTTGGTGCTTTTGTATAAGTGGTAGCCTCTGGTCTTTCGCATCGAGTGAGTCCCCAAAGGAAAACTAATCTCTTCACCAATCGATGAGAACGCTTGGCTAACGGCTCGGCGACTCAATGGATTGGCAGCTTTGTTTATCGCTTGTTGGTTTCGGTAAGATTGAAATAGATAGATGTGGTGTGGATTCTCCTTTTTAATGCGGAGGATGATTTCTAAGCTTCTTGGGTTTAGTGCTATCTGGGCCACTTTGCCCGTCTTTGACTCACGGATGGTTAAACGGTCTTCTTCAATGTCACTGAACTTAATCGCCAACAAATCAGAAATCCGTAAAGCGAGATTAATGCCGACATTCCAGATGTCTGACATTTGCTTACTATGCCGTATTTCTAATAAGTGGCTGATGAGCTGGATAGTGTCGCGGTTTTTCACCGCTTGAACTTCTGCCATAACGCAGCTTCCTTTTTTCGATGAAAATGATGATTAGAGGAACTTTAAAGCAAGCCAGAAACGAAAAGCCTTGTTCCATAAGGGATGGCAAGTTCCCAAATTGCTAAAATGGGAACTTGGATGCTTTTCAGCTCTTGGTGACTTTGATTTGGTCAAACACACCATCAGATAAATACTCCAAAAAGTTACTTTCCCACGTTCGATAGAAAGATTTCACTTCTCGATGTGCTAGAGCGCAAGGTGCTAAAAACATCTGCCTGAATATGTTGATCTCAATATTGAAATCAAGCTCGATGGCTAACTCTGGATAGACACCTCCAGAATAGGCAAAGTCGGTGATGTAACAGAGTCGCCACTTATCACCTTCATTGCGGATCATGATTTCTACTGGATGATACCCACCAGCTTCAGCGTTATAGCTCGTGTCACGAAAGTTAATGGTTAAGGTATCTGAATAGTAATCAAGACTCGCTTCCTGAATCTGCTTAGTGATTGCGTTGTGAAAGCGAGTAGAGATAGGCAGTACACAAGAGTGAAACTGCATCGTTTGAATTTTGGTTACGGCTGGCATGGTGTGCCTCCTTGGTTGATGGTTATGTGATAGATGATTTAGTAGGAGTGTCGACATTGACGAGTGTTGCTTGGATACCGTCAAAGGAGCATTGTTGAATTTGCTTGAGGAAAGACCGTTCATAGCTTTGATATAGACTGGTTACTTGTGGCTGGTGGAGTTCGCAACATTCAATGTCCGGTTGATAGAACCACCCACGTAAAAAATTGAAGTAGAGCTCGACCTCCAGCTTTTCGGTTTGCTCATCTGGGTAAGCAAAGCTAGTGACAAAGACGATGCTCCAATGAGTGTTATCTGATTGGTTTGTCGATCTATTGAGTTGGATCTCGACAGGATGAAAACCACTACGATCTTGGTAGTAGCTCGACACTCGAAAGTTAAGGGCGATCCGTGATGCAAAGGTAGGGACATCTAATTGCTCAACAAGAGCATTAAGGTATTCCACCAGCAGTCGATGCGGTGTGGTTTGGCTCATAGCAAACCTCGCTCAGCAAAGGACACGCATTGCTCACCGACCACAACGTGATCCAATACTCGGATATCAATCAGTGTCAATGCATCAGACAGACGTTGAGTGATCCTACGATCGGCTTGTGATGGCTCAGGTAAGCCAGATGGGTGATTATGACCAAAGATCACTGCTGCCGAGTTCAGTATTAATCCTTCTTTGACGACCTCTCTTGGATAAACGCTAGCAGCATCGATGGTGCCAAAGAACATCTCTTTGTATTCAATCAGTTGGTTTTGATTATCCAGAAACATCACGGCAAACACTTCTCTGTCGTAATGCGCCAGTTTCATCTGTAGATATTGCTTAGTGTTTTCTGGACTGGTGAATGAACCCGAACGGGCATACTTGGCTGCGAGCATAGTTGCTGCGGTCTCTAGAATTTGACGAAGCTCTGTGGGCTCGTTTGGCGTGTAATGATTTGAATGCATCTACTTTCCTTCTTGTGCGTTAAAGGTATGTGCATCCAAGTAATATGTAGCTAAAAAATAATGGAATCCTTCCCCATAGAAGCAGCCCGATCACGCTGGGCTGCTTTAGGTCATGGTTGCTGTTTATCTTGTTGTTTAGCCCAGTTGTAACCACTCACAACGCCATAGATGAACAACTCTATTAGTGTCTTAGTAGGTTGGTGGGGATTCACCATTAGCCTCCTTGTTGATGTGATACAAGCCTGCGCCAACGATAAAGCCAGCAATGAACACAAACGGCATAAGAGCCTCCTGCTTAGTTTGATTTAAGAAACGAGCATAAATGGAAGCCCGCGACTAGCTGGCTTCAGAAAGGTAATGTGTGGTTGAAAAAAGTTGGAGTGTGGTGATTTACGCAGTGAAGTAATTAACTGCACATTCTCGTTATCTCATGAGTTGAACTAACCGGAATTCATCATGAGATTAATCAAACTAAAAGAAGTCATGTCCTTAACCAGCCTTGCACGATCTACCATCTACAAGTACATGAGCGAAGGCCAATTTCCAAAAGCAGTGTCATTAGGTTGTCGTTCAGTGGCATGGGTAGAAGAAGAGGTGACAGATTGGGTATTGGAACGTATTGGTGAGCGCGATAACGCTGATTGACAGATAATGGATGGAAGCTATTACAGCTTCCTTCTATGCCATGTTATTCCTAATAAGCTAGTTTTTCCGCTTATGTATATGGAATCCACGTATTTACAAAGTGATTTTGACAATGAAAATTAAGATGAGGTCGTGTATTCGAATTTTTATTGAAGGAGCTACCTTCTAGCTTTTGATGTTTTACGTACCTACTGTCCTCATATTATAACCCTCGGTTTTATCTCACTCTCCTAAGTCGAGATTGCTAAGGAGGGAGAAGTGCTACCACACCTCGGAACTTAGATTATCGAACAAATAAGACTTTGAGACATCAATATTGGCGCTTGATCACACTAATTCTTTTATTTTTAGGTACGGACGTTGATTGACCAAAAACTAAAAGTTGACGCCTTTCACATTACAGCCCAAAAAATGAGCTCAATTGCGCTGATACAAATATTTAACTTATTACCTAAAAAAAAAGATCGCGGTCTAATAATGCCCTCTTAATATGTTAATTAATTTAACATTAAATGTCACATTGGTGATTCAGGTCACAAAATTAACGCATTTATCGCCGCAACTGTCATGAGGGCTGTGATTTAAACGTCCAGTTAAGTGATCTGTGTAACGGTTTGGTTTTATTTAAACAATGATACTTAATCCATCAAATGAGCGGAGTGTGAGTTAGAAATGAAGCTAGGAATAGTGGTCAGTGGTGGTGATGCAGTTGGTGTGAACAATTTCATCTATCAAGTTGCGAAAATGTCGAACTCTGAGATTGTTATCTATAACGGAGGCGTTAAAGGCCTACTGTCGGATAATAAGAAAGAAATTAGTTATCGAGATCTCGCTGATTACAGTCTATCGCCAATGCCCGTAATTTCATCGGGTAGAACCTCGCGTCACCTCAACCCAGAAGAATACGCCACCATTGCAACTAACCTGCATAAGAGCAAAGTAGACGCTTTAATCTGCGCAGGAGGCGACGGTTCAATGCGGTTTATGAATGTATTGAGTGAGTATGGTGTTAACTGTTTTGGCGTGGGAATGACTGTCGATAATGATATCGCTGGCTCCGATCATACCATTGGCTTTTCTACTGCATGTGAGCAGGTGATGAGAGAAGTGTCTAAGCTGCGAAATACCGGTAGAGCCTTAGCAAATCGAGTGTTTCTCGTTGAAGTTTTGGGTGCTTACTCTGGCGAACTAACTTTACAGTCTGCAATTAAATCTAATGTGGATATCGCTCTGATACCGGAGCATCAAATTCCAGTCGATGAGCTTGCAGCAAAAATTCAAGAAAAACTAGCAGTGCAGAATAGTGTTGTGATTCTTTGTGCTGAGAGTTACACAAAAGAGTATTCACCTGGATTCCAAGGTGCGATTGATACCTTGAGTCAAGACCTAGAACCAAAGGTAGGTATTCGCATGCGTAAAACCACATTGGGTTTCGGTTTGCGAAGCGGTGAGCCAACAACTGAAGAGATTTATCAAGGTACGATCGCAGCTTCAGAAGTGGTGCGATGCATTCAAAGTGGTATGGCGAATAAGGTGATTACCATCAATTCATCGAATAATCCGATACCACTGGATTTAGCTGGGGTCGAGAGTCGTACCGTTGATAAAGAGGGGCATTATTTCAAACTGGCTAAGCAATTGGGCATGGTTTGGTAATTAACAATAAAACAATAAAACAATAAAACAATAAAACAAATTCGTGAACAGAAGGAATGAATAAATGACGATGAATATAATGTGCGTATGCGGTTGTGGTTTAGGTTCTAGCTTTGCTTTGGAAATGACAGCCAAACCTATCCTAGAGAAAATGGGGATTGACTTTTCTTTAGGCCACACCACGGTATCTGAAGTGCTATCGCTAAAGCCAGACATGATTATTACTTCTGGTACGTTCTCTGATGCGATTAAAGGTGGCGCTAGCGCTGAAGATGCTGCAAAGGTAGTCACAATCCAAAAATTTACTGACTCTGTAGAAATGGAACAGGCAATCTCAGAGTTTTTAGATAAGTAACACCTAGAAAAACACCTTTTTCTTACTGCTGAATAATAGATGTAGATAGGTAGAAATACCTATCAAGGTACTTCTACGCCTTGAGAAAATATTTTAATTAACATTGGCATGGAATCAAATTAATTATGAATACATTTTTTGACTTTATAGTAAAAGATGTGCTTGGGCAGGCCTCAATATTGATCGCAAGTATTGCTATGCTCGGTCTTATTTTACAAAAAAAGCCCTCCGGTAAGGTAATCGAAGGAACGTTTAAGACAATGCTTGGTTTCTTGGTCATGATGGCGGGTATAAACATTGTCGTTGAGACATTAACTTACCTGAATAGCATCTTTACTACCGGGTTCGGTATGACTGGTTACATTACTGATGTTGCGGCTATTGCAGGTATTGCAAACCAAACGCTGGGAACGGAAGTCGCACTAACCTTAATGGTAATTTTCGCAACGAATATCATTATTGCTCGCTTCACGCCTTGGAAGTACATCTTTCTAACAGGGCAGGCGCTACTGTGGATGTCCACTATTGGTGCTGTCATTTGTTACAAGGCAGGTCTATCAGGCGCAACACTAGTATTAACGGGGGGTATCTTCGGCGGTATTTTAGCTGTAGCAATGCCTGCTATTGCTCAGCCTGTGGTTCGCAAGATTACTGGTTCTGACAACGTTGCACTTGGGCACTTCTGTACGATCGGTTATATGGTTCAAGCAGCTGTCGCGAAGGTCGTTGGCAAGGGCTCTAAATCTACGGAAGAAATTGAGCTTCCAAAAGCTTTTGCATTTTTAAGTGATACCTACCTGTCGATGGCTGTCATTATGGTGCCAATGTTCCTGATCCCTGCAATTGCAGCAGGTCCTGAATATATTGCTCAGTACAGCGGTGGTATGAACTATTTGATGTACTCGTTTATGCAAGCAATCATGTTTACTGCTGGCGTATTCGTTCTGTACTCAGGTGTGCGCCTATTGTTGCAAGAATTAGTTCCAGCCTTCCAAGGTATTGCTATGCGCCTAGTGCCAAATGCAATACCTGCATTGGATTGCCCGGTTTTGTTCCCTTATGCACCTAACGCTGTAATTCTGGGTTTCCTATCAACAACTGTAGGTTCGGTGATCGGTATGTTGTTGTTCCCTATGTTTGGGTTGGCAATGATACTACCAGGGCTTCTGACTAATTTCTTCGCAGGTGGTACAGCGGGTATTTTTGGCAACGCAATGGGTGGTCGTCGCGGCGCAATCATAGGCGGTGTAGTTCACGGCCTATTCATTACTTTCCTACCAGCAATTCTAATCCCTTTACTAGAAACTTACGGCTTCGTGGGTGTGACATTTAGTGATTCTGATGTAATCGCATCAGGTCTTCTACTGGGTCATGCATTTAACGGCAACTGGATGTTCGTAGCAAGCTTCGTAGGCTTTGTAGCGGCAATCACTTGGTATGTAAACAAAAACCTTAAAACTGAAAAAACTGAACAGGCGGAGTTAAACAATGCATAATTTTAAAGAAATAGAAGTCATTGCAAGAGAGCGCGGATTTAATGCTGTTGGTTCATTCAATCTCCATTGTATTGAGATGTTACCAGCTTATTTTGAGGCAGCAATGGATACAAACTCACCTTTAATGATCCAAATTTCAACGGGTACGGCTCAGTACCTTGGGTATGACTTGTTGGTGGCGTCAATTGTCGCCTTAGCTAAAGAGCATAATGTGCCTACGTGCCTCCATTTGGACCACTGCTCAAATCTTGATGATATTAAACTGGCTATCGATAAGGGTTTTACTAGTGTCATGTACGACGGTTCTCACCTCTCGTTGGCTGAAAACATAGCTAATACAAATATCATTATTGAGTACGCTCATCCTAAAAATGTGAGCGTAGAAGCTGAACTCGGTGCAATCGGGGGAGCAGAAGATGGTAAACAAGTCGCAGATGAAGACATTGCATTTACAAAGCTATCTGATGCCCTTGAGTTTGTAGATAAGTCTAAAGTCGATATGTTAGCCGTCAGTATTGGTACTGTTCATGGTTCATACACGGCAAAGACCAATATTCAACGAGACCTATTGATCGAACTGTCTGAGAAGACGAAAGTGCCTTTAGTTCTTCATGGTGGAACAGGTGTCTCGGATGAAGATATGCGATTTGTCGTACGCAATGGTATGGATAAAGTAAATGTTGGCACTGAAATGAATGTTCAGTGGGTTAAACACTGCCAAGACACTCATGCGAGTGGCAAAGTGCATGATTCAGTGCGAAAGTTCTTCATTCCAGCACGAAACGCTGTACGTCAAGTGATTGCTGAAAAGATTCGTCTTTTCCAGTAGTGGTTTGAACATCCCTGCTGGGAAACCAGCAGGGTATTTAGGAGTCGGTATGAGTATATTATCCAAACTATTTGGGCGTAAAAACCCAGTAGAGCCCGTTGATGAAACGCAAGCTACAGAGCTTGATATAGAGATCAAGCAGTTAGAAACCATGCTTGAGCAAGATACTTCCAACGTACAAGTTCAACAAGCCCTTGTTGCAAAATACAGCAAGGCAGCTTCGGTATTTGCTCAAGCGCCAACGTATCGAGATAGAGTGGATGATGTGTTTACTCGAATGAATGAACTACGAAATATAGCTAGAACGAATTTTTAATCGGAGGGCTGGATGTTAAAAAAACTATTGTTAGAGGCAGATGCGGTGCAACTTCAAGTCGATGAGCCGGATTGGGAAAAAGCTTTGCAGGTAGCCGCGGTTCCTCTTGTCACGAATGGCACCATCTCATCGAAGTACTTAGATGCCATCATCACTGGTACAAAAGATTTAGGCGCATACTACGTCTTCGAAGACGAAAAGTTTGCTCTGCCTCATGCAAGACCAGAAGAGGGCGCAAATAAGCTCGGTTTTAGCCTAGTAACGTTGAAGAACCCGATCTCAATAAACGGTAGCCCTGATGTCAATATCATCATCATGCTCTCTGCAGTTGATAGTCATAGTCATATTGAGGAAGGCCTGAAGCCCATCTTCGAGGCATTAATGGAACCGTCAGTACGAGAGCAGATAGCTTCGGCCAAAGAAAAAGAAGAGGTTTTAGCTCTATTATGAAGAAAGTCATCATTGTTAATGGAATCCCCGCTTCAGGTAAAAGTACTGTAGCAGCGAAGATAGCAACGCACTTCGGCTGGCCTTACCTCTCAATTGATACCATCAAAGAACCGTTTATGGATTTGCATGTAGCCATTGATCGAGAATTTAACAGGGAGCTTAGTAAAGCAGCTTACAAAGCTATCTGGGACACAGTCGCGAGTGCTCCAGATGACTGCATATATGTAATTGATGCGTGGTTTGGGTTTCAATCCCGAGAATTACTAGAGAGCTATGTCAAGCAATCTGATGTAGTTGAGATCATCGAGGTCTGGAATAGTATTTCACCTGAGCTAGTTGCTGATAGATATCGTTCCCGGTTGTACCTTCGCAAAGAAGGTCACCCAGGTGAAGAGTACATTCCGGAGTTAATGGCGTTGGCTGAGAGGGCATCACCAATGAATATTGGAAAGGTTTACTGTATAGATCAAGATACAGGTAGTGAAATTCAAGAGGTGCTTGCTGCCCTTGCCTCCCGGCCAGGCTCCTTAAAGGAGTCATCGTTGGTCGATCTGCCTATGGCGAGATGAATCCTGTCTGTAGTGGTTTAATGATCACGGTATCTCAATAGAAATATCCGCCTTCTAATAAGAAGGCGGTTTGGCTTTATAATTCCTTAGAAGGGGGCGTCCGCGCTATCAGTTCTTCAATAATTGCAGTTGTTGTTCATACCCTATGTTCTGTTTATCTTGATGTCGTACATTGATCTGTTCCATCAATACTGGGCGCGATGGCAAGCGACTTTCCCAAACCTGCCACTATTCAACGATCGCTAATGTTCGATTTTTGAAACTTATAGGGTTTTGTGTGCTCCCACCAATCAGCCCCAACAGAATCTTGAGTACCATAGGTTTGCGGTAGCGCCGCGATATCAGCATTTAATGCATCAACGTCGATACTCTCTACATCTGTACTGAAGCCTAACCAATGCGCGTACTCACTTGGTACTGTATTCCACTTGTAACGGCTTCCGTCTTCATCGTACACACCACTCACTCTCGCAGTCGAAAGCGTCATGTTTTGGCCATCAGCAGCATCACTCAAACTAACCTCATTACACTCCAATTCACTAAGATCATAGAACGATGATTTGTTATCCATACCGTATTGGTTGTCAGTGCCAGTTACCTTTGAAAGTAAGGTTTCTGACTTACTGCAAATGTAATCATCAAAGCTTGGATCGGAACTCATGTTGCGGTATTCATTCACATAGCCCACCGTACCAAAGTCAGTGATACTGTCTTCTTGCAGGTAGTTTCTAATCAAACGTTCGGGTAGCCAGTTATTACCTACCGCATAGACGGATTCAGACCAGAAGCTACCTTGACGTATGGAAATCGATTTGTACCATAATTGTTCATCATCTTGGCGTTGCCAGTCCGTTGGATCGTTAAGGTAGTGAGCCACGTTGATATGTGCATAAGGGTACTGAAGCGATAATTCATAAGTCTCTTCAAATGAAAGTTGAATGGATGCCATAAGCTGCTCAGCAATATCGTAGACCGCACTGTTACCATCCGCTATGTAATCACTCCACAGCTCTTCCTCTGAGATATTGAAATGCCAAACTAAATCCCCCGCTACGTTACGCATGGCGTCTTTTATGGCATTGCGGACTGGTTCATTGTCTTTCACTAATCCACAGCTATACGCTGCGCCTTGCTCTCTTTCAACCGTCTGTTTCGCTGACTCCCACAACATTGTGGTGAGTGGCGTAATGTTAACGGAGCCATTCGCTACCTCTTCAGGCAACGTGAACGCTGGTGGCAGGTTAAGTACATATGCTTGAGTTACTTCCCCTAAGTCCTCATCAATAGCTCCGACAGGCACATCTACGATCACTGGGACGTATTCAAGACAGGCTTGTTGCTCTTCTGTGATGTCACCTTCAATAGTGAACACACCACCAGCCTCAGTGATAGCCGATGGCTCATCAGGATCGACAACACCATTTGAATTAAAATCATAATGAACCGTGGCACCAACGATATAGCCGTCAATAGCACGACCGGATAACAACGTAGAGTTGGATGGTTGTGAAGGCTCAGATGAGCCACCACCGCCGCAACCAGCAAGGGTTGCACTAGCAATAAGCGCAGAATCTAACGTCTTTTTCATAGGAAATTCCTTTTTATTAATAGATTGGTTTGCAGGGATAAATGCATAGAAAACAAAAGCGGCTTACTTTCGTAAACCGCTAATGGTGGGTATTAAACGTGTGGTATTAGCAAGAACATCGGCATGGAGGCATATCGCAAATGTCACAAGTTGAACTGTGGCTACCTCCGCAATATTCACAGCTGAATGAAGCTAGGCAACGGTGCTTGTTAAGTAATGGTCGAATCGCTTTAATGGTCATGAACTTCTCTCCCCGTCTATGTCGTAGTGGTTCACATAGAAAGACGGCAACCCTATGTGACATCCCTGTTTGTTGTCAGGTTATCAATAGGTTGGGCATCTGGTGTCGCATAAGGCTGTACTAAGTGAGACCGCTATCGCTATTTAGAGAAGTGGTTTGAAGTTGGGGGGGGGGGTGACTGACGGC
>NZ_JBFRJZ010000033.1:70581-77699 GCF_041469125.1 Vibrio sp. 10N.286.51.E5
GGTTTGAAGTTGGGGGGGGGGTGACTGACGGCGGTATAGGTTGTTGTTCTACAAAGGTGATGTGGGTTTTATGTGCTTCTAGCCATGCCACTAACGGTGGTGTATTAGAAACCGTAACAGTGATGTGTAAATATGTATCGAACTCAGAGATACGTTGGTCGTTGGAAAGTGGTGTTTGGTAGAGATGTTCACCAGCTTGTTTAGTAATAGTGAATTCGAGTGTATAACGCTCATACTCTGTATTGGTGTATCCCGATGCTGAGTGTTGTAAGTCAAAATCTTGTGGGTAAGCAAACGTGAAGGTTGATAGTGTGACCTTGTGAATATGGCTGACATCAACAAAAGTAGCGTCTTTATTTCCCTTCTGGCGGTACACCAATATCAATGTATTACTTTGTTGTACAAGACCTAATGGCATGACATCTTTTCTGTGTTGCCCCTCTTCAGAGTAATAGTGCAAGTTTAACCAACGATTGTGGTAGAGCCCTTGACTGATAGCTGCGTAAGCATCAGGGCAGATATTACGCCTTAGTTCATAAGTGCCGAATAAATCGATTTTTCGTAACCATTGAGACTCTTTTGAGTCCTGAGCTAAGGATTCTAATCGGTAGTTAGCATCTTCAAATAACGACTGAAGAGTATGAGATATATGAGAAGGGATTAAATAATGTATGTGAGACTCAGCCAGACACAACAGTAGTGCTTCTTGAGTACCAGAGCCAACAAGAGATTTGGCTTGCTTTCGTTGGTACCCATAAGGTTTGTCACGAGTATCTCGGTCAATATCAAAATACTCAAGTAACACATCAAGGTTACGTTGAATCGTTCGAATATCTCTATCAATACCTATCTCCTGAAGCTGTGCTTTGAGCTCAGAGGCCGTGACTTTGTGCCAATACGGTATGCGCTTGTATAACTCAAGTGCTAATACCATATGCTGGCGAGTGCTCACATGAGTAGATTTACTCATCGTGCACACCTTTAGCGAAGTGGAGCAAAATAGAGGTGACGGTATAACGATGTTGGAACAAGTCACTCTCACTCGGTTGATAGCAAGAGACGAAGCTCTTCACGCTAGGCTTTAAGGTGAGTTGATTGTATGAGTAGCTTGGGCATCTGGTGTCGGATGAAAGCGTACAATTGAAATTAATTGAATAATCGAGGTGGGCATGATGAACTCCTATGTTGGTGGATACATAGAAGTGATATGTGTTTGAAATATATTAGATTAGAAGTAAATACGATCAGTTGATAATGAAAATCATTAGTGTTAATGGTTTTTGGTTGGGATACGAAATTGCACCATCATAGCTAGTGCCGTACCCCAAGCCGTACCCAGAGTTGATTTTCAGGTAGTGGAATTTATGTAACTATTTATTTTTTAAGTTCTAATAGCACACCTGCTTCCATGTGGTGCGTGTAAGGGAACTGGTCAAACAGAGCAAAACGAGTGATGTCGTGCGTTTCGCTTAGGATGTCTAGGTTCTCTTTCAATGTTTCAGGGTTACAAGAGATGTACATGATACGCTCGTAGCCTTGAACCATCTTACAAGTATCAACATCCATACCTGAACGCGGTGGATCAACAAAGATAGTGTTGCAGTTGTAGCTCTTAAGATCGATGTTCGCTTGCTGTAGACGACGGAACTCACGCTTGCCTTCCATTGCTACAGTAAAATCTTCTGCAGACATACGGATGATCTGAACATTTTCAATGTTGTTCGCAGCGATGTTGTATTGCGCAGATTCTACTGACGGTTTCGCCAGTTCAGTTGCCAGTACACGCTCGAAGTTTTGTGCTAGCGCTAATGAGAAGTTACCGTTACCACAGTAAAGCTCAAGTAAGTCGCCTTTGCTGTCTTGAGTACAATCGACAGCCCATTCCAACATTTTCTCTGCCACTTTGCCGTTGGGTTGAGTAAAGCTGTTCTCTACTTGTTGGTAGATGTAGCTATCACCATTCACATCTAGCTTTTCAATTACGTAGTCGCGGTCCAGTACGATTTTCATCTTACGCGCACGGCCAATCAGGTTTAGGTTGAAACCTTCATCGTTTAATTGCTGCTTAAGTGCTTTAGCATCTTGAATCCACTGTTCACCTAATTGACGGTGGTAAAGCAATGACACCAAAATTTCGCCGCTTAACGTAGAAAGGAAGTCTACTTGGAATAGCTTGTGGCGCAGAGAGTGGTTGTCCTTCATTGCATCTGTTAATAGAGGCATTAGGTCATTGATAAGACGGCTAGCTGCAGGGAACTGGTCTACGCGGTATTTTTCTTTAGTCTCTTGATTGAACATGACGTAATACATATCGTCACCTTCATGCCACACGCGGAACTCAGCACGCATGCGGTAGTGTTGTTCTGGAGATTCATACACTTCCAGTTCAGGCACATCATATTCTGAGAACATTTCTGTAAGACGCTCTGTCTTTTCTGCCAGTTGTTCTTGGTAGCGTTGCGGGTTTACATCTAAATTCGCCATTGTTATGCCTTTTGCTGTCGTGCTTTTAAATCAAGAGCGCAGATTTTATTCAATCACAGGCGCTTGTCCAGTGTTGAGAGCCATTCAATGTAAATCGACCATGAAAACTATAGCTTATAACTATCTTAGACTAGACAAATGATTCAGAGGTCAATACTATCTTCGGCAAGCTGGTGCCATTTAGATGTATAGATGGCTGAAGAGGGAATCTGGTGTGAATCCAGAACTGACGCGCAGCGGTAAAAGAGAACAAGTATTCACAAGACACTGCAAATAGCTTTTTGTGGGAAGTCGAATATAAGGTAACCAAAAGGTTGTGCTCTTGAGTCCGAATACCTGCCAGCGGCTAAACCATGACATGTGGTTTGGTAGGAATTTACGCGATTTAGGATCACAACATGAACAAATCCCTTTTAGCGGTTGCTGTAGCATCGCTGCTTTCACCTATCTCCAATTTACACGCCCAACAAGCATCTGCCGACGAAACCATGGTGGTTACGGCTAACCGTTTTGAGCAAAGCACGGAAAGTGTTGTCGCTCAAGTTGAAGTAGTAACACGCCAAGATATCGATCGAATTCAAGCTAAGTCTCTAACAGATGTGTTTAGACGATTGACGGGTATTCAGGTTTCACAAAATGGAGGTCGAGGACAGCAAGCTTCGATCTTTGTTCGTGGTGCTAACTCTGATCAAGTGCTTGTTCTCATTGATGGTATTCGTTTTGCGCGAGCTGCAAAGGGTGGTGTCGATTTTAGCCAGTTACCAATTACATTCGTTGACCGAGTGGAATACGTTCGAGGAGCTCGTGCCGCTATGTATGGCTCAGAAGCTATCGGCGGTGTTATCAACATTATTACTGTTGCAAACTCTGACAATGAAAAAACGGCAGTTAGTGCAGGTTTAGGAAGCTTAGATTACCAAGAGCTGAGCTTTGTTAGTGGTACTAAGGTCGGTGAAAATGGTCACTTGAACGTATCTGTTGGTTACGATTCCGATGAGGGATACAACGTTCATCCATTACCAGGTGTTAATGATGGTGATCGCCATGGTTTTGAATCACGCAATGCTCTAATTGGTTATGTTCATAATTTTGATCAGCAATGGAGTGGCTTCGCGAATTTCCGTATGTTTGAAACCATTTCTCAGTACGATGGTTCATTTGGTACAGACCATTCTTACAAAGAAGCTGAAGTTCAAAATTCGACCTTTGCTACTGGTGTTAAATATAGTGGCAGTGAACTTAAGTCTGATTTCTTAGTTAACTATCAGAATCAAGATAACTGGAACTACGAACAGTCTTTAGGCAAGAACTCAGCGTCAGCAACATCTGATGAGCTTGAACAGCTAAATGTTCAATGGGTGAATTCATACAAACTAACGTCGTCACTGACTCTTAGTGGTGGTGTAGATTGGCGTGATGAGGCTTATATTGTTAAGCCTTCGAATACTGAATACGACAGAACGAATGTTGCGTACTTCGCTGCATTAAACGCAGATGCGGATAAAGTGTTCGGAGAACTGAGTCTTCGTGTTGATGACAATGAGCAGTTTGGTACAGAAACTACTTACAACACAGGGTTAGGCTATCGTTATGCTGAGTGGCTTGTTGTAAAAGCAGCTTATGGCACATCCTTCAAAGCACCTAACTTGTATCAACTATATAGCTACTACGGTAATGCACAGTTAGAAGCTGAAAAGGCAGATTCATTTGAACTGACTTTTGGTGGCTTAATCAAGGATGTTGATTGGTCGATTACTGGCTATGACACGAACGTCGAAGACTTAATTGATTACAACTACGCGACAAGTAAGTACTACAATACCGATGGCGAAAGCCAATTACGTGGTGTGGAAATGGTCGTTGGATTTGATACTAGCTTTATTAACCACCAAGTGAGCGCTAATTTCCAAGACCCAGAAGATCAATCTGGTGAGCAACTGATACGCCGAGCTAAGAAGATTTACAAGTATAATGCAGTGGCTAGTTTCGATGATGTTGATGTTTCATTAGGTTTCCAATATGTAGGTGAGAGACCGGACTTCTCTGAAGATCTCGCAGCGTATAGCTTGTTTGATGTTTCAGTGAACTACTATGCGAATGAAAACCTTACTTTAAATGGTCGAGTGGATAACTTAACTGACGAAGAGTACGAGACTGCTGGTGGATACCCATCACCAGAGCGTACATATTACGTGAATGCTACTTACCAATTCTAATTATCACCTAAACCGCCTTCGGGCGGTTTTTTCTTATTGGGTATATCAATGAAAAAGAAAGTCGTCATAAGTTGGTCGTCAGGCAAAGACTCTACATTAACCCTAGAGCGTTTGCTTGAGAGTGCTGAGTATGAAGTTGTTGCTCTTTATACTACCTATGTTGGAGATGAAGTCCCTTTCCAGGTAACTCCTATTGATGTCGTTGCCATGCAGGCACAATTAATCGGTTTGCCACTCATCACCATAGAGCTTCCTGAAGTGTTCCCGAGCAATGAGATTTACCAAAGTACGATTGTCTCAGCATTGGAAGGGTCTTGCTTATCAATTGATGCGGTCGCATTTGGCGATATGTTTTGCAATGGCATTGCCGACTATAGAAAAAGCTATATAGAACCGGCTGGCTGGGAGTGTGTGTTTCCACTAATGGGAGAGAGTAGCCAAACTCTGGCTCAAGAAATCATAAATAGAGGAATCGAAACCTTTCTCGTCACAGTTGATAGCGATGCATTAGACATGAGCTATTGCGGGAAAGAATACACGCCTGAACTAATAGACAGTTTGCCAAGTCACGTCGACCCATGTGGAGAAGATGGTGAGTTCCATACCTTAGTCACGTCAGCGCCATGCTTTAAAGGTAAGCTTAAGATAGAGCTAGAAAATGTAGAGCAGGGTGAGCGCTTTGGGCATCAACGCTACCGAGCTTGCATTATGTAGAGTGATGATTGGCGAAAACTAGGTGAAGGGGTATCATTGCTGCGGAACTTATTACAGGTAATGGTTGTGTCGGAAAGCATACAAAAAAACATATTGGTCTTTGATTCTGGAGTTGGCGGTCTGTCTGTATATAAAGAGATAAGCCAGTTACTACCCAATCACAACTATATCTATGTATTCGATAACGAGGCTTACCCTTATGGTGAGCTCGATCAGCAAGTCCTCATTCAGCGAGTCCAAAGTATCGTCGCCAGTTTTGTGGCGAGTCACGCTATTGATATCGTGGTGATAGCTTGTAATACGGCCAGTACGATAGTCCTGCCGACACTTCGCGCTAATAACCTTATCCCTATTGTCGGCGTAGTCCCGGCAATCAAACCTGCTTCGTTACTGGCTAATAAAGCGGTTGGCCTTATTGCGACTCCCGCGACGATTACTCGTGAATACACACACGAGCTCATCAAAAACTTCTCGAGTAATAAAAGAGTAGAGCTGTTGGGTTCTACTCGGCTGGTGGATATGGCCGAAGATAAACTCAGAGGCGAGGAGATTAGCCTTGAAGAGTTACAGCAAATCCTTCAGCCGATGATCAACACAATTGATGTGGCTGTATTAGGATGTACTCATTTCCCATTGATCAAATCAGAGATTCAACAAGTACTAGGTGAAAGTGTAGTGCTGATAGATTCTGGTAAAGCGATAGCTAAGCGGGTTCAAGATTTGTTGGGTTTGGAAAGCGTTAATAAAGAAGGGAGAGTACGTGAAGTTTTTTGTAGTGCACTTCCTAAAAAAGAAAGTGCACTAAATAGTATGTTAAAGCAGTTAGGGTTTAGCTCAGTTCAGATTCGTCCGCTTCAGGATGTTTAGGATCATTTGCAACACGTACTTTTAAAGTGCGTTGCATGTAATCTTTATCGTTAAGTGCAGAGATTGCATGATTCACATCATTACTTGCCATAACAACAAATCCAAAGCCTCTTCTTTTACCAGTACGTTTGTCTTTCATTAAACGTACTGCAAATACTTCACCATGCTCTGAGAATAATTCACGTACATGTGATTCGTTCGCTTTGTATGGAAGGTTACCCACATAAAGTGTTTTGGTTGAAGCCTTAGGTTCTGAATCTGATTTTGAGTCGGTGCTTGAAAAGTTAACAACAAAAGCGGAAGCCAAGACACCAAGGATAAAGGTAATTGCAGGCGATATATCTACCTGAGAGAAAACAATGCCGCCTAATACAGCCAGTGCGACAATTAACAACATCGATTTTTTTGAGTTCATATCGGAATACTACATATTAATAAACGAAATAGACGCATCTACCATTAACAAAATAGACACATGAATCTTACGTTCATGGCTTCCATTTTTCCAATGTATTGCTGTGATACGTCTCAAATGTTTAGTTTTTATTCGAAAAATGCGGATCTGGTGGCTTTTTAGGCGAACAAAACTTTTATTTCAAAAAGCCCTTGTGCTCCATATCAATCTCTCTATAATGCCGCCTCACCGACACGGAGTGAGACGAAAGTCACCCAGCGAAATCGGTAGAGAAAAAGAGTTTGAAAATAACCCTTGACTCTCAAAGTGGTGCAGGTATAGTACGCACCCCTAGCGATTGAGATGTGAATCACAAAACGCTAGCGCTCTTTAACAATTTAAACCTATCAATCTGTGTGGGCACTCGTTGATGAATATCAAAA
>NZ_JBFRJZ010000034.1:0-56998 GCF_041469125.1 Vibrio sp. 10N.286.51.E5
GGCCTCCTCCTACTCGATTCATATTCGGTTTGATTGTGTAAAAGCGACCATATAATTCGTGCGTTCTTCGCGGCCAGTGCCACTATTGCTCGGTTCATTCCTCTTCGTTCTAGAACGCCGCGACACCACTGACTTAACTTATCTTGCTTGTCGCCAAGGTTGGCAATCACGGTCCTTGCGCCATGAACTAATAGTGTTCGTAAGTATTTATCACCGTGTTTGGTTATCCGACCTAAGCGAGGTTTTCCTCCTGTGGAATATTGCTTTGGTACGAGTCCTAGCCAAGCAGAGAAATCACGGCTTTTATCAAATTGAGAACCATTGCCTATCGAAGCAAGTATCGCAGTAGCGGTTTGCGGCCCAATACCTCGAACTTTCATCACTCGTTGAACATTAGCGCTGACCTTAGCAAAAGAGTCGAAGACTTGTTCAGTATCGGCGATACGTTGATTCAACTCTCCAAGGTGGTGATAAGCATCGGCAATCCCCGTTCTTGCGAGATGTGGCAGTTTATTTTCTGCATCTTCAAGCATTAAGGGAACGTGTTTCATCAATGAAGAGCGACCAACGGGAATGATCAACCCGAACTCAGAAAGTAGGGCGCGCATGCGATTCATAAGCGCGGTGCGTTCACGAACCCAATGCTCTCTCATTCTATGTACCGATAGGATGGCTTGTTGCTCGGGGGATTTTACGGGTACAAAGCGAGTTGATGGACGCTGAACAGCTTCGCAGATAGCTACTGCATCATTAAGGTCGTTCTTTCCCTTAGTTCGATAAGGAATTACGTATTTAACAGCCATAATACGGGCTTCGTGATCGAGTGTATTGAGTGTTCTTGCTCAATAATGTGCACCACCACACGCTTCAACGCCTATACGCATGAGTGGCATATTTGCTATTGTAGTCAGTAGTTTAGAGCGGGTTACTGACTTATGAAGTATGACCTTACCATTTTGGTCTACGGCATGAAGACTAAAGTGGTTTTTAGCTAGGTCGATACCGCAGAAATAAGAATAATCAGACATGGTGCCTCCGATGCATTTAAGTACCACATAAGTGTGGCAGATCCTCGGTAGGGGGAATCCATGTCATTCGTTAGTTTTAAAGTGAGTATATAGAGGTAACTATGACCAATCAAAATGAAGATAAAACACTAAAAGAAGCTGTTCAGTCTGTAGGTGATATTAAAGTTTCTAGTGTTAAAAAGTCCGTTCGAGTGTTTGCTTCTTTTCTTTGGAAGCTAAGCGTATTTGCGTTTATCGGTTTTTGTATAATTGCGGGATTTGAGTTAGTTACTCGCGATATGCTATTTGACTATGACGGTAAGCTAGATATTGAAAATGCACTGTTACTCTGCTCTCTAATCATTGGCCTCTTTATCGCCATATATGAGTTGAAATCTGGAAAAATTGGGCCTTGGCTACAAAAAATTATAACCAACTGAATTTTACTTTATTCACGATCAAATAAAACTAACAAGGCGTTTAAACGGAACAAAAAACAGTGGGTTACGTTTCGCTTCGCTACACATTATAACCCACCATTTTAGTCCGCTTAATGCGGCGTTGATACCGCAATCAATCATCTAACCTTTTCATAGCTTTACGGTAAACATCGCTACGTTCGCGTTTTCCGTTTTCCGACTGCTAAGACGGTTACAATGATGACATCGTCTTCAACTTTGTAGACGAGACGGTAGCCCGATTGGCGCAGCTTAATCTTGTACATGTTGTCAGCTCCAGAGAGTTTTGAAGCCGGAACATGCGGGTTATCTAAACGCTCGATTAGCTTTTTCTTAAATTGTTGTTGAAGCGTTGAGCCAAGCTTTTTCCACTCTTTGAGTGCACTCTTTTTAAAGTCGAGTTTACAGGTCATCAATATTTACCGAAATACTCTCTTCAGATTCACGCTCTTTCGCAATAGTTAGTAGTTCAAGATCTTCGAGTCTGTCCATCATCATTTCGTACGCTTCGGCTGGTACGCAATAAAATGCTGGCTCATTTCGGTTCAGTACAGCAACAGGTTCACCGTAAGCACTAGTTGCAACTTTCATAGGGTTAGCTTTCAACTCAGTAATGCTTGCAGCAACATCGGCTAAAATTCTAGTGGTCATTTAATAGGTCTCTTAAGTGGTCTTTGTTTTGGTCATTTTAGCCTCAACCAAGAGGTATAACAAGTTGCTTAAGAATAATTCGCAACGCGTGGCATTTTTACTATGCGTTGGTTTATGTGTTTAAGGTATTATACGGAGGCTAAGGTATTGGTTTGCTCACACCTTAGCAAGGCGTAAAGTGTCGATATCTTGGGATAATAGTTCTAGATATCTAATTCAAAATAGCTGCGTAAACCTTAATTTAGAGGCTCTTGAACCATGGTATTACTTATAGTTTGGTTGGCTATTTGGGTTTCTTCAGCCAAACCACTTGCTTCTGTCGCCCGACGAACATACCGCATTAGAGTACAAAGTAGTTCGAATGGTTGGAAAAGTATTTTGTTTTCTATATTGGCTCACCTTACCTTTGTTCAACTATTTAGCTTTCCTGTAGATAGTTGGTTTTACTGGGTACTTCCAGTACTAAATGTTTTGTTTGTTATGCACATGCTCTTGCTCTTGGATTTGGTTCTAGATCGTTATAGTGTGGTTGATACTTCACGTTTTACCCATCGTTCAATTGCACCTTTTTTGGTGTCATGTAGTGCATTTATTGCAATGCTTTTCTACTCAGCTTATCTCAATGATGCAATACTGAGGGGAGTATGTATTGCTGCTCTCTCAATAGGTTTGACAGGGTTTCTAGTAACTTATAGAGATGTAAAATAGGGTCATACAGCTAACAGAGTATCTTAGGTTGATAAGAACCAAGCAAACCACAAAGGGCGCCAATAACGGCGCCCTTTGTGTTAGTTGGAAACGCTATAAGTGTCGTAGTCGCGAAGTAAGAAGATTGCGATACAGGCTGCGAGCATTGGCCAAGAGGCGAAGAACAGTAGGTTGTTGAACGGGTCCATGTATTTTCCAAAAGAGGAAAAGGTTGAGCCTGCATGAAGGACTAAAATGGCTCCGTAGGTGTACTTTTTCCACATGCCTACAACGAATGCGCCTAAAAATCCGAGCTGCGCGACACCCAGAGCCATCATCGCATTGTTCGAGATGTCGATGCCGTAAAAGCCAGACAGTACTTTTGTCGCGTGCTCAGGGACAAGGATCTTATCCAAGCCCCAGAATAAGAAGACGATAAAAATGCCGATTCTCAGCAGTAGTAGGCTAGTCGCCAGTTTGGTTTGAAGTGTCTTTTCCATGATATCCCTTGTGATGCATTCAATGATGCGATGATTTAAATGTTCATCAAAGGAGACCCATAGCCTTCGCGTTTTCTTTCGCAGTTTTTTAGTGCCTTATGTAACAAGGAATGTCTGGTTGGTTTGTTCCTCAACGTTATCGGACTCAAAATGCTGCTGCCTGAGTAAGCTGACAGTCAGGTTTATCGGCATCGGCTTATAAAAATAGAAGCCTTGGATATAGTCGACACCGAGCTTAGATAAGATTTTCACTTGGGATTCATACTCGACACCTTCGACGATGACTTGCATGCCTAAGGAGCGTGATAGTTGAAGCATGGACTCTAGCAAAGGGAGACCAAAGCTGGATTCGTCGGATATGTTTTTCACGAACACGCGATCAATCTTGAGAATGCTGAACGGGAACTGTCTTACGAAATCTAACCCTGCGTAGCCTGTACCAAAATCATCAATCGCAACTCTTACGCCCATGTTCGATAGTTTGGTTAGGTTGTCTCTAATTTTGACCATGTCGGCATCAGAACATTCACCATCTTCGGTTACTTCAAAAACTACCTGTTTGAGAATCTCAGGGTGTCTTTTAAAGATGCTGATCACCTTGTTAGAGAAGTTACTGTTGGACACAACGTTGCGGCTGATGTTGACGCTGATGTACTTCGAGTCGAACACGTCTTGATTGCTTTTCAACGTCATTAATACTTTGCGTAGCACGAAGTAGGTGAGCTCCTCAATCAAGCCTAAGCTTTCAGCAAGCGGAATGAAAATAGCCGGGGAGACGTTACCTTCAATAGGGTCGTTCCATCGTAATAGTGACTCACAACCGACAATCTCGTTAGTGTTTTGGTTAACGATAGGCTGCATGTGAACATGAAGGTGCTGGTTTTTTAGCGCACTTGAAAGCGAATATCAAGGTATCGAGTTTCAGTTTTTCACGAATGTAATTTGTTGTCTCGACCCCGTTCATTTCTGGCATATGATTGTCCATCAAGATAAGGTCATATTGAGTGGTTTTGAGGCGTTCAATCGCCAATTTCCCGTTCTCCGCATGCTCAACATGATGGCCGAGTTTTTCACAGAAGCCTTGTGCAACAATGGCATTAATACGGTTATCTTCCACCAACAGGATGCTTAACGAGTCAAAGCTGAGAGTTTCTGAATCGACTGTATGGGTCGCGATGTCTTTCGCTTTGCTTTCTTGCCATGTGATAGCCAGAGAGACTTGGAATTTTGTGCCAAGCCCAACAGCACTGGTTAATGTGATTTCTCCATTCATGAGGTTGACTAGGTTCTTGACGATTGCGAGGCCAAGCCCTGTTCCGCCAAACTTCCTTGTTGTGGAAGTGTCTGCTTGTTCGAACGAATTGAATACCTGTTCGTGCTTATCTTTCGGGATACCAACTCCGGTGTCTGTCACGGTCAGAATCAGTTGATTGTTGGGGCGATTGAGGTCAGCTTGAATGGACACATGACCCTCTTTGGTGAATTTGGTCGCATTGCCGCCCAAGTTGAACATGATTTGACGTAGCCTTGCACAGTCTCCGACGAGTTGGATGTTTTTCGGTATGTTATTTTCGATCAACAGGCGAATGCCTTTTTCATCGGCTAAGGGTTTTAGAGCGCTGCATACAGGCTGCATGACTTGAACAAAATTAAAGGGTGCCACATCTAGCTCAAGCTTGTTTTCTTCGACTTTTGAGAAGTCGAGAACGTCGTTGAGTATTGTCATCAAGTGGTGACCAGAATCGAGAATGATGTTGATGTTCTCTTTTGTTTCGGGTTCTTGGGTCTGGCTTGCAATGATTTGAGATATTCCAAGAACGCCGTTCATTGGCGTTCTGATCTCGTGGCTCATGGTAGACAGAAAATCGCCCTTAGCTTTTACTGCGGCTTCAGCTTTGGTTCGTTCGGCGATTAGCTCCCGAGTTTTCGCTCTCATTTCACTGTCATTACTGATCAAATTGTCTGTCATTTTTTGAAAGCTTTGTTTGAGATGAGCGATTTCGTCTTGGGTGTTTATATTCGAACTCAATTCCAGAGTTGCAGCACCTTGATCCAAATGGCCAGCGGCAACTTGGTTAGTGGCCTCAAGTAGGGTGTGTAATCTTCGATTAATACGCTTTGACGCCCACGCAGCAACAAGGAGTGATATGAACACGGAAAACAGTGTTCCGAGGATTAATATGTAGCTGGTTTGATTGGCTGAGTTCTCCGATTTTTCGACCCTGGTAATAATAAGTTGTTGTTCAATTTCAATGAATTGAGCAATCTCTTGGCGAATCTCATCAATCAATTTTTTTCCGGTTTGCTGCTGAGTGAGGTCGATGACACTTTGTATTTCAGCTTCGCCTTTATTGACAAGGCTGCGTTTATGGATCTCTTTCTCTCCAGACTGTTTCAGCCATGTTTTATGAATATCATCGATTCTATATAGGCGTTCTACTTGAGGTGGGTTATCACTCACTTGATTCGCAAGGGTTTGGAGTTTTTGAGGCCATACATCAAGAGCTAAATGGTAGGGTTCTAAAAAAACAGGATCACCCGTGATCAAGTAACCACGTTCAGCCGTTTCTATGTCGACTGTTAAGCTGAGAAGTTTTGAGCCCGAGCGATGGCTTTATGTGTGTGTACAACCCAATTATTGTCTTTTACAACCGTTCGGGTGTTTTCATGGACAGAAAAAGCCACGATAAGCATCAAAGCGATAGGAATCAAAAAGCTGACTAATAGCTTTTTCTGTAGGGATATATTGTCAAACCAACCCGCGATCATAAAACAGCGCTCTCCATGTCGTTGTTATTCACTGTTAGTGTAGATGATAATCAGTCGTTAAGTGCGCAAATAGTTGCTGAGTGCGTAAATACATATTTTAGCGTGTAAGTTTCGTATATTAACGGCATTTTAGGGGCGATTAAGCGGCGTTATTATGTTTCAAAGACAAAAAAGCTAGCCCGAATAAGCTAGCTTTCAACTGTATCATGGGCGGGTTGAGCCCTAAATCGCTTTTACGCTGCTTCGCTCTACAAGAGTCGGTTCTAGTTCAACGACTTGCGGGTAGGCGTCTGGCGTTTGTAGTCGGCTTAACAGGGTATCGACCGCCGCTTTACCTAAACGGTGCTTTGGCTGGTGGATTGTGGTTAAAGCGGGTGTCATGTACTTAGATAAGTGGATGTCATCGTAGCCAATGATAGACAGGTCATTTGGAATCAATGTGCCATCTTGAGCTGCCGCATGAATCACACCCATCGCCATCATGTCGTTACTAACGAACAAGGCCGAAGGCATTTGACCACGAGCTTTCAATGTTTGGTAAGAATCAAAGCCACCATCGCATTCGAAGTTTGATTCAACAATCCACTTAGGGTTGATCTCTAAATTCGCTTCTTCCATTGCTTGTTTATAGCCTTGATAACGAGAAGAAGCTTGGTTGCGATGCAGTGGGCCAGTAATACAGCCAATATCCGAGTGACCATTATCGATCAGGTGTTTGGTTGCCATGTAGCCACCTTGATGCGAATTGTCTTGGATCTTATCACTTGCGAACAGCATTGGGCCCCAGTCCATGACTACAACAGGCAGTTCTGGGTAGCGCTCGAATACATCGATATGTTGACCTTCAAGCGTTGAACACATCAGCATCAAGCCATCGACACGCTTTTGTAGCAAGGTATCGATAGAGGATTTCATGCGTTCGCTATCGCCTTCTGTATTACACAAGATAAGGTTGTAGCCTTTCTCATAACAACGACGTTCAACACCCTTCACTACTTCACCAAAGAATGGGTTGGTAGAGGTGGTCACTAGCATTCCCAAGGTTTTGGTTTGCTTCATTTTCAAGCTGCGAGCCAATGCAGAAGGCGCATAGTTGAGTTCTTTAGCCGCACTGTTAACACGCTCAGCAATCTCTTCACTGACAAAGCGTGATTTGTTGATCACGTGGCTCACGGTAGAAGTCGAAACCTTTGCGAGCCGTGCGATGTCTTTCATTGTTGCCATAAAAAATCCTTGTGGGAATAACCTTCCACGTTGGGCGATATTCTGCCTGAAAACAGGGGCTTATTCTTGTTATTTGTTGTTACCGAATTTGAAGGCTAACATCCGTTAACCACGGTTTAGCTCAGAAGTTAGGCCTTCAAATAGGTATCAAACTAAGCAGACAGTTGCTCTGCCAAAAACGCATCGGTTTCAGCACGGCTTGGAATCGACGTTTGAGCACCAAAGCGTGTCACAGAGATAGCAGCTGCAGCATGAGCAAATTTAATCGCACGCTCAAGTGGCATATCTTCAAGCAAGCCTGTCACCAACGCGCCGTTAAAGGTGTCACCTGCGGCAGTTGTATCTGTTGCTTCAACACGGAAACCTGCGATTAATTCACCTTCGCTGGCTTCATTGCCTTGACCGCGATGACTCACCCACACGCCTTTCGCGCCTAGCGTGATCATTACCGTTTCTATGCCTTTAGCATGCAGAGCCAACGCAGCCTGATGAGCAGACGCGTTGTCCGTCACGGTAATGCCTGTCAGCACTTCTGCTTCAGTTTCGTTCGGTGTAATCACGTCAACACAAGCAAGCAGTGAATCCGATAATGGACGAGCAGGAGCCGGGTTTAGAATGACTTGCGTGCCACTCTCTTTTGCTACTTTCGCAGCGTATTCAATGCCTTCAATTGGCGTTTCAAGCTGAGTCAGCAAGTATTTAGCGCCGCGAATCTTCTCTAGATGTGGTTCGATTTGGTCGCAAGTCAGCTTGTCATTAGCTTCTGCAGAAAGACAGATGCTGTTTTCACCCGTTGCGGATACTTGGATCATCGCGATGCCAGTTGGCGTGTTGTCTGCCACGATAACACCGTCGATGTTGATGCCGTCTTTAGCGAAGTCTTGACGAATGTTGATGCCGAATGGGTCGTCACCGACACAGGCGATGAAACCGATATCTGCGTTTAATCGCGCAGCAGCGACTGCTTGGTTTGCGCCTTTACCGCCAGGGATGACCTGATAGTTACCGCCAATCAAGGTTTCACCCGGACGAGGGAACGAAGGAACTTGCAGTACGTGGTCAGCGTTAACGCTACCTAAAACAATCAGTTGAGTCATGATACGAGCCTTATGATATATCGTATTTGAAAATGCATGGGTCTTTCTCATGGTGTTAAGTGCGCTCTCTTTTGTGAGCGGAATGAGAAACAGCGATGCACTGTCGGGGTTTGCTTTTGTTTGAGTCAGCGAGCCAATCAAAGCAGGGAGATAGGGAACTCCCTGCTTTATATCGCGTTACCTAGTAACGATTACTTAGCGATGATTTTTAGAGGTACTGGTACGTACTCGTCTACTGTTTCGCCTTTCAGTACTTTGTCTGCCATTTCGATACCTAGAGAACCGATTAGGTCAGGTTGTTGTGCAACTGTAGCGCCTAGTAGGCCGCGGTTAACAGCAGCGATGCCGTCGTCTGTGCCATCAAAGCCAACGATCATCACTTCTTTACCTGACGCTTGAACTGCGCGAAGTGCACCTAGTGCCATTTCATCGTTTTGAGCAAATACTGCTTGTACATCTGGGTTAGCAGCAAGCAAGTTTTCCATTACGTTCAGACCTTTAGTACGGTCGAAATCAGCAGGTTGGCTTGCAAGAAGCTCAAGGTCGCTGCCGTTTACTGCATTCATGAAGCCTTCACCACGTTCACGAGCTGCAGAAGTACCAGCAATACCTTCAAGTTGGATTACTTTCGCTTTTTCGCCCACTTTTTCCATGATGAAGTGACCTGCCATTTCACCACCGATTACGTTATCAGAAGCGATGTGGCTTACTACGTCACCACGGCTTGCACCACGGTCTAGTGTTAGTACTGGGATGTTTGAACGGTTAGCCATGCGAATTGCGTTAGACACGGCGTCTGAATCTGTTGGGTTGATCAGGATTGCCTTAACACCACGAATGGTTAGATCTTCAATGTTCGACAGCTCTTTGCTTGGGTCGTTTTGAGAATCCAGAACGATAAGCTTGTAGCCTAGCTCTTCAGCTTTCGCTTCTGCGCCATCTTTCATGGTTACAAAGAATGGGTTGTTCAATGTAGACAGAACGATTGCCATTGTATCTTGCGCCTGTGCAGACACAGATACTGTTGTAGAAAGAAGAGCAGCAGAAATAAGAGTCGCTAATTTTTTCATGGTGTAAGTCCTTTGTGTAGGGGGAGCTAAGAGGTGAGTCCTAGCTCGTTGTTACATTATTTATAGATTCTAATATTTTAAGGTAAAACAGGGTGTTACTTGTATTAACCTAGAGTGTGAATAGGTTTTATTTGTTTTTGTTGTCGACCAATACTGCCAGAAGAATAACCACTGCTTTTGCAATCATCTGGTAGTAAGAAGATACGTCTAGTAGGTTTAGGGCGTTGTTTAGGAAGCCGATAATCAGAGCACCAATCAATGTGCCCATGATACGGCCACGACCGCCAGCTAAGCTTGTCCCGCCAAGAACTACGGCTGCGATAGCGTCTAGCTCATAACCCATACCTGCGGTTGGTTGAGCAGATGACAAACGCGATGCCACGATGATGCCTGCCACTGCAGCTAGCAGACCACAGATTGCGTAAACACCGATTTTTACTTTGTCTACGTCGATGCCTGATAGGCGAGTTGCTGATTCGTTGCCACCCAGTGCGTAAACGTAGCGACCAAAGCGTGTGTGGTTAAGTAGGTACCATACTGCTGCGAATACCACGACCATGATCCATACTGGAACCGGTACACCCATTGCGTAGCCAGTACCGAACCAAGCGAATGCGTCTGCTGTGTCTGTGAAGCCTGTTGAAATAGGACGACCATCTGTGTAAACCATGGTTACGCCGCGAAGTAGTGTCATGGTGACAAGCGTTGCGATGAAGGCTTGAACCTTACCCTTAGCGATAATCACACCACTAATCGCACCTAATGCTGCACCTGCTACAAGAGCGGTTGGTACTGCGATCATCACAGGGATTTCCATGCCAATCATGCTGGCTGCGAACGCACCACAAAGCGCCAGTACAGAACCAACACTCAAGTCGATACCCGCGGTTAAGATAACCAGCGTCATACCTACAGCGATAATTGCGTTAACCGAGGTTTGGCGCAGAATGTTTAGGATGTTGTCGACAGTAAAGAAGTTCGGGTTTAAGAAAGAAACGACAACAATCAGGAAGAGCAAAGCAATCAATGACTTTTGATCAATCAGCCACTCTTTGCTGATTAACGGTTTTTTCTTTGGAGCTTCAGTTGTTTTGCTCATGGTTTTAGTACTCATGCTGCGTCCTCGTTGATCTTTTTACCGACCGCACACGCCAGTAATAATTCTTGGTTTGCTTCTTTAGCATCAAATTCACCGCTTACACGGCCTTCATGCATCACCATGATGCGGTCACTCATTCCTAACACTTCTGGCATTTCAGATGAGACTAAAATGATGCTCATGCCGTCGGCTTTAAATTTATTAATGAGTTGGTAAATCTCTTTCTTAGCACCGACATCGACACCGCGCGTTGGCTCGTCGAGAATCAGTACTTTTGGTTTGGTCATCAAGCCCTTAGCGATAGCCACTTTCTGTTGGTTACCACCAGAAAGGTTGCCAATAATCTGTTCGCGCGTCGGGGTTTTGATGTTGAATAGCTTGATGAAGTCATCTACTGCAATCACTTCGTCTTTATGTTGGATTTGACCGCTCTTTGTTAGTAGGTCAAGTGAACATAACGACATGTTTTCTTTAACAGAAAGCCCTAGAACTAAGCCATCGCCTTTACGGTCTTCAGAAATGTAAGCAATGCCATTGGCCAAGCCGTCTTTCGGGCTTACAGGGTTGATGGTTTTATTTTCTAGGTTGATGACGCCGCGTTCACTTGGAAGGGCACCGTAAATCACTTTCATCAGTTCAGTTCGGCCAGCACCCATTAGGCCAGATACACCCAGGATTTCACCGCGTTTTAGCGTAAAGCTCACATCGTGAACACCAGAACCCGTCAGGCCAATCACTTCAAGACAAGTTTCACCATGGCTCTGGCCGATACGTGGATATTGTTCGTCTAACTTACGACCAACCATCATTTCGATTAGGCCATCTTCGTCGGTGTCTTTTACTTCACACTGACCAATGAACTTACCGTCACGCAGCACTGTGATGTCATCACAAATCTCGAAGATCTCTTTCAAACGGTGAGAGATGTAAACAATGCCACAGCCTTCATCGCGCAATTCGTTAATCACCTTAAACAGAGATTCAGTTTCGGTATCGGTTAGCGCATCGGTTGGTTCATCCATGATGATGACTTTAGATTCAAACGATAGGGCTTTCGCAATCTCTACCATTTGCTGCTCACCAAGGCTCAACTGACCTAGAGGCGTTTTCGAGCTGTGTTTCACGTTAAGGCGTTTAAGTAGCTTGTCTGCTTCTTGGTACATCTCGTTCCACAAGATACGACCCATGGTGCCCGTGATTTCACGACCTAAGAAGATGTTCTCGGCGATGGTCAATTCAGGGATTAGATTCAGCTCTTGGTGAATGATGCTAATGCCTGCTTGTTGAGAATCACGTGGCCCTTTAAATGCAGCAGGTTTTCCTTGGTAGGCAATAGTGCCGCCGTCCAAGTGGTAGATGCCTGTCAGCACTTTCATGAGCGTTGATTTACCTGCACCGTTTTCACCCATTAACGCCATTACGCGTCCTGGATAAACGTTGAGGCTTGCCTTATCCAGTGCTTTCACACCAGGGAAGGCTTTCTCAATTGAGCTAAGTTCTAAAATGGCTTGAGTCATGTCGGTTCCTTTACTCGGGGCCAGTTGTATTTGATTATTCTGTCTATGTATTGTTTTTGGTTCAGTGATGACACTGAGCTGTCGTTGCGTTTTGCTTGAGCTAAAAGGTTACGCCAGCTTGGAAAATAACATTTGCGTATGGTGTGCATTCACCGGTGCGAATCACTGCACGGCTTTCATGCGTTCGCTGTTTGAATTCTTCATGAGTGATGTAAGTAATAGAAAGCGATTTGCCACAACGTGCTTCTTCTGTCTTGATTAAATCAATCAGCGCTGCGTGGTGCTCTGGGCTTACTTTCGCAAACTCTTCTGCAATCACAACGCCTTCGATTTGAGATTCATCCAGCATGGTTTTTACCGTTTGCTGAAAGCTTGGGACACCGTGAGTCAAAGCAAGATCAATACGAGTTACGTGGTCTGGAATCGGCAGGCCCGCGTCACAAATCGTGATTTCATCTGTGTGGCCAAGAGTCGCCACTAGGTAAGAGAGTTCAGAGTTTATTAAAGTACTTTTTTTCATATCACGACCTATCGAAAAATAACGCTTGATGGGTTGAGAACAACTCAAGAAAAGCCATCGAAACGTTTCGATAGTGATAATAGTGTCTGATTTATCATTTGCACGTTTGATTGTTTTAGAGTGTGATAATGATCATCGAAACGTTTCGATGGGGCGTTTTTTGGTGATCTTAGTCACCGCCATTGATTGCATAAATCCTTTTACGTGGGTTCAATCGATAGCGCATATCCGAACTTACTAATGGTAATGATCTGGACGTTGGATGCTCTTAATCGCGCGAACACATTGCGTAGGTTATAGACTACGTTTGCAAGAACATGTGGTGACGAGAGTTGTCCGTCCCAACACACATCAACAATATGCTCTCTTGAAATCGGTCTTCCCACATTTTCCAATAACAAGCAGAGCACTGCTAATAGGCGAGGGCGCAAAGTGATTTTGTTTCCTTGCTGGTTGGTAATCGTTCGAGCGTCGATATCAATGATTAAGCCGTTGAAGTCTATTGTGTGGTTCATCGTGTTTTCTGTTCGTCTTATTCTAAATTGTGGAGATTGAGCAAATTGGCCTGCTGTTGGAGCGGGTAATTATTTAAGTGTACTAATGGTCGAAGTGGGCGGGTTAACTGACACGATCAGTGAGCCTATTACTTTTAAAGCCGAAGACAATACTTACCGATTAATTGCTGGTTACAAATTTAACCGCATTGTTTCGGTTGAAGCTCAATACACAGATTTTGGTGATATCGCCCTGAAAACGAAATCTGGTAATAAGGTTTTCACTTGGACACCTCAAATCTTTTCGGTAACGGCGAACCTCGGTTACACGTTTGATAATGGCATTCGTCCATTTGGCACTATCGGTCTGTCGACTATTGATCTAGACATGAAGCTTGCTGATGGCTCTCGCCCTTCAGGAGATGGTTTTGATGATTCGGGAGATGGCATCCGTATGGGTGTTGGTGTTGGATATACGCCACCTACAATGTCTTCGTTGAGCTTTCGCTTAGCGTACGAAGCCGATGCTTTTGATATCGAAGATTACGAAAACGGACACAAGACAGAAGATACTGTTGTTCTGGATTCTTTCTACTTAGGCGCAATGTACACATTCTAAGTTTCATACTTTGCTAAACGGTAAATCGGTTTCTAAATGGGGCGTCGGTTAGCTCAACCCGTTTAGCTAAAGTGGAAGGCCGCAGTTTTTGACTGCGGCTTTTTTATGTTTAACTCTAGGCTTCACGAATATGAGCGGTGACAGACACGATGGCATGGTCGGTACTGAATTGGTCGTGTTCAAAACTAGGATTAATCAGGTGATGGTCTAACACTGTGTAGCTAGAGATCTCCATTAAGCTAGACGAGTTCTGACAATCGAACTCGTTCGACATCAAAATGTAGTCCAGTACAGATCCTGAAGCGCCGTAGTAATGGGTTGGTTTACGCTGTTCAAGCAAGTCTTCTTCATGTAGCTGATGGTAAAGATCCCAGCTGTCTTTCAAGCGAAAGTGGGACAGCCAATGCTTGCTGTTTTCGTCTCGGTTGATTGAGTAACTTAATAGCCCTTTAAACTCATCATTAAACAGAGGCTTATTAAAGTCACCCATTAACACAACAGGCTGGTCGGTCTGGTAGCGTTGATGGGTGATGTATTGATGCAACATCTGAGCTTCTAGACCGCGTTGGACACTCGATAGCCAAGAACCAAGCTGTTCTTGGTGGAAGCGGGTGAGCGTGTCACTTTGTGGTTTTTCACCTTGCTGAGTGTTGTCCGCATCGACAGATTCTGCTTTTGGCTCTGTCGGACGTTGTGATTTGAAGTGCACCACATAACAGTCGGTTGAACCTAAATGGGGTAACGTAATCGTCGCGTGAACAGGCGTTCTGTTGAATGAGAATTTGTCGTCAAGGTTGAATGCTTTCAGTAACTTCGAATCTGGCGTAACAGGCTGCACGTTTTCAATCGGGTAACGGGAAGCGATCCCAACGACTGGTGAGGTGTATAGGTAATCATCTTCAACGTTGGCGCTATCGACCACTGCAAAGTATGGATAACCTAGCTCGTTCATCAATAGCTCTAAAGATTGCGGGCTAAATATCTCTTGGAAGCCAATCACATCGCAATCTAATGAGCGAATCGCTTCAGCCATCCAATGTTGCTTCTTCTGCCATTCTTCGAAGCTGTAGATGTTCTCAAAATCATAATAAGCATTCGGTGGCTCGAGATAGTTCAGAAGGTTGAACGTTGCGAATGTTATTTGGTTTGGTTTGTTCAAAGTGTCATTCCATTTAGACCTAGGCTGCAAGGATACTCCAGTAAAAGTATAGTTTGTTGATTATTTAGAGCCTAAATTTCACTTTAGAAGCCAACCAAAGGAATCTTAGCCGTTGAGGCTTGTGTCATTCAGGCTAAGCAATCAAAGCTCACTGCATCCAATAACTTCGAGCGGTGACGAGTAATTTGTAAATAAACCGTCAGAGATAGAGTGCTGATGGTTTTATTAGTTATTACATGATGTTAGATTTGAACCTATACTTGATTTAACGGCATGCATTCAAAGCCGATAAATCAACTTGAATATAGAATTCATGACATTTGAAGGGAGAGTCAAATGGGAACAGTTTTTCGACGCAAAGCCTCGCAACGCACTCAGTTTTTCAGGTTTAATTTGAAGTCATGTGCAATCATGTTGCCGCTTATTGCTTTACAACCCTCCGTTACTTATGCTTCTGAAACCCAATCAACTCCTGCTGTCACCGTTATTGAAACCACACAACTGGTTGGTTTTGGTGAAGCAAAATATCCAGCCGATTTCACTCACTTCGATTACGTTAATCCTGATGCGCCAAAGCAGGGCAAAGTGACCTATGGCAGCATAGGTACGTACGATAGCTTTAATCGATTCGGTTCCCGCGGCGTTGCTGCAAGTTATACCGGAGAGATTTACGATACCTTGATGTTTTCTCCGAGTGACGAGATTGATGCGTACTATCCATTGATCGCTTCAAAGGTTCGCTACTCCAGTGATTTCACTTGGATGGAAATCGACATCAACCCAAATGCTAAATTCCAAGATGGCGAGCCTATCACTGCGCATGATGTTGCCTTTACTTTTGACAAGTTCTCAACCGAGGGCGTGCCTCAGTATCGTGTGTATTACAAAGATATTAAGTCAGTAAAAGCGGTCTCTGATTTGGTTGTTCGTATTGAAATGAACATTCCAAACCGCGAAAAACTGTTCAGCTTTGCGCAAAGCACTCGTGTATTACCGAAACATTTCTGGAAAGACAGAAAGCTGTCTGAACCTCTAAGCGAGCCACCAGTCGGTAGTGGTCCTTATAAGATCATCAGTTATAAATCAGGCCAAAGTGTTACCTATGGTCTAGATGAAAACTACTGGGCAGCTGACCTACCGGTTAACGTTGGTCGTAATAACTTCAAGCAAGTGCAATACGATTACTACCGTGACGACACGGTAATGTTGGAAGCCTTTAAAGCTGGGGAGTTCGATCTTCGAACCGAGAACTCGGCTAAGTTCTGGGCCAACTCTTATACGGGCGCGAACTTCGATAAAGGCTACATCATTAAAGAAGAGATTAACCACGAGAAGCCTGAAACGACTCAAGGTTTCGTCTTTAATATCCAATCTCCTGTGTTCTCTGATCCTAAAGTGCGTGAAGCGTTAACCTACGCGATGGACTTTGAGTGGATGAACAAGAACATGTTCTATGGTCAGTACAAGCGTACTCGTAGCTACTTCCAAAATACCGACTACGAAGCGAAAGGCTTACCAAGCGAAGCTGAAGTCGAGTTGTTGTCTCAATACAAAGATCAGATTCCACCGCGAGTTTTCACCGAAGAATTCCAACCACCCGTCACCGATGGTAGCGGTCGTATTCGTAGCCAAATGCGTACCGCTTTCAAATTGTTGAAAGAAGCGGGTTGGGTGCTGAAAGACAAAGTCATGACCAACGAAAAGACTGGCAAGCCGATGTCATTTGAGTTGTTGATTTACAGCCCGACCACGGAACGTATCGCAACGCCGGTTCAAAAGAACCTTAAGCGCATGGGTATTGAGATGAAGATCCGTACCATCGATACCACTCAATACATCAAGCGCTTGCGTGATCGTGATTTCGACATGGTTTCGTCGTCATTTTCCGCAAACCCTTATCCTAGCCCGAACTTAATGATCGTTTGGAACTCTAACTACATTGATTCTACTTACAATACTGCAGGTGTTATCGATCCAGTGGTTGACGCGTTAACAGAAGAAATTGCGCGTAACCAACAGCACCCTGAAAAGCTTCTTACACTAGGTCGTTCACTAGACCGAGTATTGCAGTGGAATTTCTACAACATCCCGCAATGGCACGTTGGCGAGTATCGCGTAGCAATGTGGGACAAGTTTGAGCGTCCAGATGTATTGCCTAAATACGATTTAGGTATCGATACATGGTGGATTTCAGAAGAGAAGGCGGCTTTGCTTCCTGAAAAACGTCGCTAGGAGTTAGTTAGCATGGCCGCGTATATATTTCGGCGTTTACTGTTGGTGATCCCCACGCTGTGGGCGATCATCACCATCAACTTTTTTATTATTCAGATCGCGCCAGGTGGTCCGGTAGAGCAAGCCGTGGCTCAGTTAGAAGGGCACAACTCCGGTATCATGGAGCGCTTTTCTGGTGGTGGACAAGAAGTTGATTTAAGCGAAAGTGACCAAGCGTCTGCCAGTGGTTATAAAGGCTCTCGAGGGCTTGATCCGGAAGTGGTTGAAGAGATCAAAAAGCAGTTTGGTTTTGATAAGCCGATTCACGTTCGCTACTTTGATATGTTGAAAAACTACGCGACCTTTAACTTTGGTGAAAGCCTGTTTAAGGGCGGAAACGTGATTGATTTGATCATTGAGCGTTTACCTGTCTCCATTTCCTTAGGGTTGTGGAGTACGTTAATCATCTATGTGATTTCGATACCCTTAGGCATCATGAAGGCGATACATCACGGCTCGCGCTTTGATATTTGGTCGAGTGCGGTGGTGATTGTTGGTTATGCGGTGCCGGGATTCTTGTTTGCGATTATTCTGATTATCTTATTCGCGAGTGGTAACTACTTCAGTTGGTTCCCATTGCGCGGGTTAGTCTCGAGTAACTTCGACCAGCTTAACTGGTATCAGCAAATTGGCGACTACTTCTGGCACTTAGCGTTGCCTATTTTCGCCATGGTCATCGGCGGCTTCGCCACGCTCAGCATGCTGACCAAAAACTCCTTCCTTGATGAAATCAATAAGCAATATGTGGTGACCGCGAGAGCGAAAGGTTTGGACGAGAGCAGCATTCTCTACAAGCACGTTTTCCGTAACGCGATGTTGATCATTATTGCCGGTTTCCCAAGCGCATTTATTAGTATTTTCTTCACGGGTTCTATGTTGATTGAAGTGATGTTTTCACTCGAAGGCATTGGTCTACTTGGCTTTGAGTCTACCATTCAGCGAGATTACCCCGTGGTATTTAGCTCTCTGTATATTATGACCTTACTTGGCTTGGTGCTGAGCATTATCTCCGACCTGACGTATACCTGGGTTGATCCTCGAATTGATTTTGAAGCGCGTTAATGGCGAATGAATAACAAGGTATTGATAATAAATGTTTAACAACCCTTTAGCTGAAGCTCGTTGGTTACGTTTTAAAGCAAACAAGCGTGGTTTTATCTCCCTTTGGATATTTACCATATTGTTTGGATTGAGCTTGTTCGCTGAGATCATTGCCAACGATAAACCATTATTGGTTTCGTATGATAATCAGTGGTTTGTGCCCGTCATCAATGAATACGCCGAGACGGAATTTGGTGGTGAGTTTGAAACCGAAGCCGACTACAAAGACCCGTATGTTATCGAACTCATTGAAGACAGTGGTTATATCGTGTGGCCAATCATTCCCTTTAGCTACGACACGATAAATTTCGATATTTCAGGCGCTGTGCCTTCGGAACCTGATTCAGTCAACTGGTTAGGAACCGATGATAAAGGGCGAGATGTATTAGCTCGCATCATTTATGGGTTCCGTATCTCTGTTTTGTTTGGCTTTATTCTGACGATTGTGTCGAGCGTGATAGGTGTGGTTGTCGGTGCAACACAAGGGTACTACGGTGGCTGGGTTGATCTATTCGGGCAGCGCTTCATTGAGGTGTGGTCTGGTATGCCGACCTTATTCTTGTTGATCATTCTGTCGAGTTTTATAGAGCCGAACTTCTGGTGGCTGCTTGGAATTATGGTGCTATTCAGTTGGATGAGTTTGGTTGGGATTGTTCGAGCTGAATTCTTACGCTGTAGAAACTTTGATTACGTACGAGCCGCGCAAGCCATGGGTGTTGATGATAAACGTATTATGCTTCGTCACATGTTGCCCAATGCGATGGTTGCTTCGTTAACCATGATGCCATTCATTCTCTCTGGATCGGTGACCACGTTAACTTCGTTAGATTTCTTGGGCTTTGGTCTTCCTGCGGGTTCGCCTTCATTAGGTGAGCTATTGGCGCAAGGTAAAGCTAACTTGCAAGCGCCTTGGCTTGGCATTTCAGCTTTCGTCGTGCTTTCACTGATGTTGACGTTACTTGTCTTCGTTGGTGAAGCAGTACGTGATGCCTTCGACCCACATCAACAGAAGTAAGGATAGGTTATGACTTCAAATACAGTTCCTGCTTCTCCAGTTTTGACGATAGACAAACTGTCTGTCGGTTTCGGACGGAAAAACTCGATAGAACAAGTGACGCAAGATGTCTCTTTAGAAATATACAAAGGTGAGACATTAGCGTTGGTGGGCGAGAGTGGTTCCGGTAAATCGGTTACGGCTAACTCTATTTTAAAGCTGCTACCTAAAGGCTCGTCACACTACTTAAACGGTAAGATTAACTTCTCTGGCACCGATATTCTGAGTTGTTCAGAAAGGCAACTGCGGGGGATTCGTGGTGGTCGCATCGGCATGATCTTCCAAGAACCCATGGTTTCGCTTAATCCGCTTCATCGAGTCGGTAAACAATTGGTTGAAACCTTAGCCATTCACCGAGGTATGCGAACCAATAAAGCGCAAGCCTTGGCGGTAGAGTGGCTTTCCAAGGTGGGTATTCGTTACCCAGAGCAAAAGATTTCGGCGTATCCGCACGAGTTGTCTGGTGGTGAACGCCAGCGTGTGATGATTGCGATGGCTCTAATTAATGAACCCGAGCTGCTTATTGCTGATGAGCCGACAACCGCATTGGATGTATCGGTACAAGCGCAGATACTCGACCTTCTAAAAGACCTACAGCAAGAGCTTGGTATGGCGATGCTCTTTATCACCCATGACTTGAGTATCGTTCGTAAGATTGCAGACAGAGTAGCGGTAATGAAAGATGGTCGTTTAGTTGAAAGTAACGATTGCCAAACATTGTTCAACGCACCAACTCACCCTTACACTCAAAAACTTATTAACTCTGATCCTAAAGGCTTACCTGTTCCTGTATCACCAGATAGCAAGCCTCTACTCAATGTTGACCAACTTCGTGTTTGGTTCCCGATCACGGGCGGCTTGTTCAAGCGTACGATTTCACACGTCAAAGCCGTTACCGATATGGAGTTTACCTTGAAAAAGGGGCACTCAATCGGTCTAGTAGGTGAGAGTGGTTCTGGTAAATCGACAACTGGCATGGCGATACTGAAGCTGGTGGATAGCGAAGGGTCGATTACCTACGCGAATGAACAAATTCAAGGTTTAAATCGACAACAAATGTTGCCGTTTCGAAGCCGTATGCAAGTTGTATTTCAAGATCCGTTTTCTGCGTTGAACCCAAGAATGTCAGTCGCTCAGGTGATTGGTGAGGGCTTGTTAGTGCATCAACAATTGGATGAGCATGAACTCGACCAACGCATCTGTGAAGTAATGAAAGAGGTCGACCTCGATCCTGAGACTCGCCATCGTTATCCGAACGAGTTTTCTGGCGGTCAAAGGCAACGTATTGCGATTGCACGTGCTCTGATCCTTAAGCCAGAGTTTATCTTACTCGATGAGCCGACCTCTTCATTAGACAGAACCGTTCAAGCTCAAGTACTGGATCTATTGAAATCACTTCAAGAAAAATACGACCTGACGTACCTGTTCATTAGCCATGATTTGAATGTCGTGAAATCCCTCTGTCATTACACCATCGTGATGAAAGCGGGTGAGGTGATAGAGAAGGGCGACACTGAGACTTTGTTTGGTAATCCTCAGCATGAATATACTAAGCAGTTGGTGAATCTCTCGAACGTTGGTGGTGCTCTATAGCGTAGGTATTAGCACTAAAGCAAATGATGCCCTGATCAATTCAACATGGTCATTTAGTTGTTTTAAGATTACACTGCGCCCAATATTCCAGAAGTACATATTTAGGTAGAGGTCACCATGGACCAAGAACATTACGAAGACGCTGATTACGAAGGCCAAGAGCTGGGCGAAGAAGGCGAAGAGATTGAAATTGAAGCCATTGGTATTGATGTTTCATCACAGCCAATCGAACTCTACAAGGTGTTTAAAATTGCTAACCTAGTGAGTGGTGGCGGTGAAGCTAAACACATCATCTCTGAAGGCTACGTAGCGGTAAATGGTGAGCTAGAAACGCGTAAGCGTCGCAAAATGTACGATGGTGACTTCTTCGAGTTCAACCAAGAGTACTATGTAGTGGTGTGTGATCAGCCAGTACAAGAAGAATCAGACAAGCCGAAAAAGAAAGAAGCGCCTAAAAAAGATAACAAGGCGAAGAAAGGTCAGTCTAAAAAGGATTCTAAGAAGAAAGAGTCTAAGAAAAGCAAAGCTGAAATGCTAAGCGCAAAGGCTGAACCAAAGAAAGAGAAAAAAGAGAAGAAACCGAAAAAGAAAGCGGATACGCCTAAGCCAACACGTGACGATAAAAGCGGCCGTAATTCGATTGAATTCTTCTAACATTATTCTTTTAAGACGTTAATCAACGTTAGAACTCGGTTTGCGTTAAGCAGATATCAAAAGGCTCACTATTTAGTGAGCCTTTCTGCATTTAGAATCAACAAAAATCTAAGCTCTATTCTCAGTGACGTGTGCGAGAAGACGTTAATTCTGATGCACGAAGCTGAGCAACGGCTTTCGCTAGTTCTAGCTGAGCTTGTGCAAAGTTAATGTCTATGTTGCCCTTGTTGATGTTCTCTAGAGCGGCATATTTCGCTTCTTCTGCGCGAGCGCGGTCAATGTCTTTACCATGCAAGGCCGTGTCGGCTAATAACGTAACCACATCCGGCTGAACTTCCAGCATCCCACCAGAGACATACAGCACTTGGCCTTCTGATTTAGGGTCTGTAACAAACACGGTTACGCCCGGTTTGATCTTACTGAGAAGCGGGGAGTGACCGGGGCGGATCCCCAGTTCACCGTCAGCGCCAGAAACGGCTAGGGCATACGCTGGACCTGAAAACAGCGTACCTTCCGCACTTACAATATTAAGTTGAAATGTATTATCTGTAATTCCGATAGCCATGGTGCACCTGCCTCTTAGAGTGATTTTGCTTTGTTAAGCACTTCGTCGATAGAGCCACAGTACAAGAACGCTTGCTCTGGGATATCGTCATATTCACCGCTCAATAGACCTTTAAAGCCTCTTAGTGTTTCGCTTAGCGGTACAAAGACACCTTTCTGACCGGTAAACACTTCGGCTACGTGGTAAGGCTGCGTTAAGAAACGTTCAATCTTACGAGCGCGAGATACGGTCTGTTTGTCTTCAGTAGACAGCTCATCCATACCAAGAATCGCGATGATGTCTTTTAGCTCTTTGTAGCGTTGCAGCGTTGTTTGTACTTTTTGTGCAATGTCGTAGTGCTCTTGGCCTACGATCAGCGGATCTAACTGACGTGACGTTGAATCTAACGGGTCAATCGCAGGGTATAGACCCAGTGCCGCGATGTTACGAGACAGTACAACGGTCGCATCTAAGTGAGCAAAGGTTGTTGCTGGCGATGGGTCAGTCAAGTCATCCGCAGGTACGTATACTGCTTGGATAGAGGTGATAGAGCCTTGTTTTGTTGACGTGATACGCTCTTGAAGTACGCCCATCTCTTCAGCCAGTGTTGGTTGGTAACCTACTGCTGAAGGCATACGACCTAGCAGAGCTGATACTTCTGTTCCCGCAAGCGTGTAACGGTAAATGTTATCAATGAACAACAGTACGTCACGACCTTCATCACGGAAGCGCTCAGCCATAGTTAGGCCTGTAAGTGCTACACGTAGACGGTTTCCCGGTGGCTCGTTCATTTGACCGTAAACCATGGCTACTTTGTCTAGTACACCTGCTTCTTTCATCTCGTAGTAGAAGTCGTTACCTTCACGAGTACGCTCACCTACACCGGTAAACACAGAAAGACCTGAGTGGGCTTTGGCGATGTTGTTGATAAGCTCCATCATGTTGACGGTTTTACCTACACCAGCACCACCGAACAGACCAATTTTACCACCCTTAGCGAATGGACAGATAAGGTCGATAACCTTAACGCCTGTTTCTAGAAGCTCAGTGCTGTTTGCTTGTTCTTCATAAGAAGGGGCTTCACGGTGAATCTCGTAGTTTTCTTTCTGACCGATTTCACCACACTCATCGATAGGTTGACCAAGCACGTTCATGATACGGCCTAGCGTTTCTTCGCCGACAGGAACCGTGATTGGAGAGCCTGTGTTTTCAACCGTTAGGCCACGACGTAAGCCATCTGACGTACCCATTGCAATACAACGAACGATATTGCTACCCAGTTGTTGTTGTACTTCCAATACTAACGAGCTTGCTTCGTCGCTAGTCACTTTCAATGCATCATAAACGCGTGGGCTGTTGCCGCCGCTGAACTCGACGTCAACCACCGCGCCGATTACTTTAACTATTTTTCCAACACTCATTCTTAAATCCTCAAATTCTGTTCTTGACCCAGTCTTTTCTAGCCCTAGACAGCTTGGGCACCTGAGACTATTTCACTCAGCTCTTGGGTAATGGCAGCCTGACGCGCCTTGTTGTAGACCAACTGCAAGTCATCAATGAGTTGGCCTGCGTTATCAGTCGCCGCTTTCATAGCGACCATTCGGGCTGCTTGCTCACAGGCAATGCTCTCAACAATGCCTTGATACACTTGCGATTCGATGTATCGATGTAACAGTTCTGAGAGTATGTCTTTGGGTGCTTGCTCATAGATGTAGTCCCAACGACGCGCTTTTTTAGGCTCACCACCTTCCTCAGAATCCGAAGGGTGGGGGAGCAACTGCAAGGTCGTTGGCGCTTGAACCATGGTGTTGACGAACTGGTTGTAAACGAGATACAAGCTATCGATTTTACCTTCGTCGTAATGCCCGAGCATCGCATTCACCGTACCTAAGATGTCTTCTAACTTAGGTGTATCGCCAAGACCTGACGTTTGTGCAATAACGTTGCCGCCGCGTTGGAAGAACGAGATAGCCTTAGATCCCACTAAGGTTGTTTCTACCTCGACTCCCTTGGTGCGCCATTGCTCCATTTCTTCTAACACTTTCTTGAACAAGTTTGAGTTCAAGCCACCACACAAGCCGCGATCGGACGAGATAATGATGTAAGCGACACGCTTAGGTTCACGCTGTTGCAGGTAAGGGTGCTGGTACTCCAGGGAACCCGATGCAACATGAGAGATAACTTTTCGCATGTTCTCGGCGTAGGGGCGAGTTAGCGTCATGTTGTCTTGAACCTTGCGCATCTTACTTGCTGCAACCATTTCCATTGCGCTAGTGATTTTCTGAGTGTTACTAACACTGGCTATCTTGGTGCGAATTTCTTTAGTACTTGCCATAATCTGCTCCTATTTGTTTTGATTTCCAGCTAACAAACCGGAGCACTTACCAAGCTTTCATCCCAACAAAACCTTCTAGGATCTCTTTAAGAGCACCGTCGATTTCGTCATTGTAATCGCCTGTCGCGTTGATTTTTTCGAACAACGCAGGGTTCTGACCTTTGGCATAAGCAATCAGCTCTTCTTCAAAACGGGCAATGTTGTTTAGCTCAACACCGACCAAGTAGCCTTTCTCTGCTGCGTAGATAACCGTTGCTTGCTCAGCGACTGACATTGGAGAGTATTGTTTTTGCTTCATTAATTCGGTAACACGCTCACCATGGTCTAGCTGTTTGCGCGTCATCTCATCTAAGTCAGAAGAGAACTGAGCAAAGGCCGCCAGCTCGCGATATTGAGCTAATGAAGTACGGATACCACCAGACAGTTTCTTGATGATCTTGCATTGCGCCGCACCACCCACACGAGATACCGAGATACCTGGGTCTACTGCAGGACGTAAGCCTGAGTTAAACAGTTGGGTTTGAAGGAAAACCTGACCATCAGTGATTGAGATTACGTTGGTTGGTACAAACGCTGATACATCACCCGCCTGAGTTTCAATAATAGGAAGCGCCGTTAATGAGCCTGTTTGGCCTTTCACTTCACCGTTAGTGAACTTCTCTACATACTCTGCATTCACTCGTGCTGCACGTTCTAGTAGGCGTGAGTGAAGGTAGAATACGTCGCCAGGGAAGGCTTCACGACCCGGTGGGCGTTTCAATAGCAATGAGATTTGACGGTAAGCAACGGCTTGTTTTGATAGGTCATCATAGATGATCAGCGCATCTTCACCGCGGTCACGGAAGTATTCACCCATGGTGCAACCCGCATAAGGGGCTAGGTATTGAAGCGCTGCAGACTCTGATGCTGACGCCACAACGACGATGGTGTTTTTAAGCGCATCGTGGTCTTCGAGTTTACGAACCACGTTAGCGATAGTGGAGGCTTTTTGGCCAATCGCCACATACACACATTTGATGCCAGAATCTTTCTGATTGATGATCGCATCGATAGCTAACGCTGTTTTACCCGTCTGACGGTCACCGATGATAAGTTCACGTTGACCACGACCGATTGGCACCATGGTATCAACCGCTTTATAGCCAGTTTGAATTGGCTGATCAACAGACTTACGTTCGATTACACCGGGTGCAATCACTTCTACAGGGTCGAGTCGGTCACAACTTACTGGGCCTTTGCCATCGATTGGCTCGCCTAATGTGTTCACAACACGGCCAAGAAGACCGTTACCGACGGGGACTTCCAAGATACGACCTGTACCTTTCACTTTCATACCTTCAGATAGGTCAGTGTAGGGGCCCATAACCACCGCACCTACTGAGTGCGTATCGAGGTTAAGTGCGAGTGCGTATTTGCCACCTGGTAGCTCAATCATCTCGCCTTGCATAACATCAGCAAGGCCATTGATTGTGATGATGCCATCACGAACCGATACGATAGTGCCTTCATTGCGAGCCTCGGTGCTCACATTAAATTTCGAGATGCGTTCTTTGATTAGATCGCTGATTTCATTTGAATTTAATTGCATAATTGTTACCTATCTCGCGTGAAGTTGATGAGCCAATCGGTCAATTGATGTGTTTAAAGAACCATCGATAACGGTTTCACCCGCCTTGATGACCATTCCACCTACTAACGTGTCATCAATAACCTGCTTCATTTCAACCTGACGCTCTAATTTCTTCTCAAGTGCAGCTGTTAGTGACGTAACTTGATCTTGTGTCAGCATTTCTGAACTGGTGACAGTGACAGGCACTACACGTTCATGTTCGTCCTTTAGCTCGCAGTACAATTCAAACAGGTCTCTTACAACAGAAAGGCGGCCGTTCTCGGCCAAGACTCGAATAAGATTAATGACGTGGTCATCAACGAGTCCTTGGCAAATATGAATGATGAGGTTTGCCAGCTCTTCTGTTTGGTGTGTAGAAGCACCTTCTGCTGAAGAAATCTGACTAGCGATCGTTTCTTCTTCCGCGACAGCCACAAGAATGGACAGCATTGAGTGCCACTCTTGTAACTGGTTTTCACCTAAAGCAAATTCAAACGATGCTTTGGCGTAGGGATGAGCAATATTGGTGTAATCTGACATATTGCCTCTCCTTAGAGTTCGCTAATCATTTGGTCAACTAGCGCTCGGTTCGTTGCGGAATCTAGGTTTTTGCTAATCAGTTTCTGTGCACTTTGAATTACTGCGTCTGCCATATCTGCCTGAAGTTCACGGCGTATCTTTTGGCGTTCGCCTTCTAGCTCAGCTCTACCTTGTTCTAAGATGCGTGCCTTTTCTTGCTCGGCTTCTTGTTGCGCTAAGCTGATGATTTCATTGCGGCGTTTTCGGCCCTGTTCAACCAGTTCAGTCACATCTTTTCTGGCATCTTCGATGAGTTGCGCGCCATTTGATTTTGCTAGTTCTAGCTCTTTCGCAGCGTTCTCTGAGTGGCGTAAACCATCAGCGATTTCTTTTTGGCGCTCGTCTAACATCGCGGTGAGAGGGGGCCATACATATTTCATGCAGAGCCAAACAAAAATCACGAATGAGATTGCTTGTCCAAACATGCTTGCATTTAAGTTCATACCTTCCTCACTAAATCTTGATTATGTATAAATCGATCTTTCAAAGCGGTTTGATTAAGCCACGGCGAAGATGATGTATAGACCGATACCAACACCGATCATCGGTACTGCATCCACAAGACCCATCATGATGAAGAATTGAGTACGAAGCATTGGAGTAAGGTCTGGTTGACGCGCAACACCTTCAAGGTATTTACCTGCTAAGTTACCAATACCAGATGCTGCACCTGCTGCACCTAAACCGATCAGTAATGCACCTGCTACATATAAAACTGCGCTTACGATATCCATTTGTATCTCCGATAAATAATTTTTTAGTTAAATTTTTTAGTTATTAATTAGTGGTGTTCTTCTGTTGCCATACCTAAATAAACAACGGTCAGTACCATAAATATAAATGCTTGCAAGAATACGATTAATATGTGGAATAGTGCCCAAGGAACACTCAGTGCCCATTGCATCCACCATGGCATTAATGCGATCAGAATAAATATCATCTCACCTGCATACATGTTTCCAAATAATCGTAAGCCTAGTGATATAGGTTTTGAAATTAATGTTATTAATTCAAGAACTAAGTTAACAGGGTATAAAAGAGGGTTATCAAATGGCTGCGTAGTAAGCTCTTTGATAAAGCCTTTCAATCCTTTATTTTTAAATGTATAAGTCAACAGTAAGATAAATACACCGAGTGCCATCGACATTGGAATATTTACGTCCGCCGTTGGTAGATCTCTAAAGTGTTCTAGACCCATTGCACGACTTAATGCTGGTATGAAATCTATTGGTAATAAATCGACCGCGTTCATTAACAACACCCAAACAAAAGTGGTTAATGCCAGTGGCCCTATTAATTTATCCTCCGCTTGAAAAATCTCTTTTACTAGGTTGTTTACAAAATCAAATATCAGTTCGATAAAACATTGAAATCGACCTGGAACACCGCTGGTGCCCTTAGTCACTACGTATCGAAAAGCTCCAATAAACAGTAAACCCGTAATCCAAGATACCAACATCGAGTCGATGTTGAACGCCCAGAAACCATCACCTGTAGTTAAGAAGGTTAAGTGATGCTCTATGTATTCGTGAGCGGTAGTTACTTGATCCATACTACACGTACTCCGATCTTGTAGAGGCAGTAATAAATGGTGTTAAGAAGTACCCAACCATAGTGAGAATATATGCGTACAATATTACTGGGTTATCCAATTTGAAAAACTGGAACGCCAAGATAAACATTAAGAACGTATAAGTTATTTTCACGACACGACTCATTTGCATTAAGTCACGTAAACTATAATTAGGATTCTTGCGCACCTTTAGGCTTGCATATATAAAACCAAACAGCGGAGGTAGCATCGCAATTCCGATACCCAAAGCCGACGATTCCATATCTACTTTATTACCAAAAAACACTTCATATAAAACTACACCGACGGCTAATACTACTTGGCAGAGAACAACTCTTTTAGCAGCAACAAGAATGTCACCACTTATCCCATTAAGCCTCATAATAAAACCTTATATTTAACAGTGTAAGCTCATATAAAACACAGTTTGAATATGTCTTGCTACTCGCATTTACTTGTTAATAAAACTTTGCTTGTTAACAAAGAGATAATCTTGCTGGTTTTATATCTCCTGACGAAATAGAACGATATAAACTAGTTCGCTCTCGTTTCGACAAAATATAAACTACGCCTAAAATTATGTGATCAAAACGACAAATATTGATATCAATAATTCCATTTTTGAAATGAATGTTTTTCATTTATGAAAGTAATAGTTCTATCACTTTATTCATGAATATTTAAGATGCTTTATCCTTGTGAAAAAGAGGGTCTTTTTAGAAGGGAGTAGCGAGCTAAATTTTCAACTTATGATCTTATCAATTAAGACTATTCAAACACTTAGGTTCATTTACAAGCTGAGTTGTGAAGTGTGATTTTGGTAGGGGTTAAGCTTGTTTGAGGCAATGATGGAAGATCTGGTTTTTCTGGTAAATTAAACGTACGTCGCTTCTTATCAATAAGCGAATATTTTTTATATTGTCGTCAGCTTGTCACTATTTGCGTGCGCGAGAGTGAAAATTCAGCGCCTAAATGTTGATGATATAGGAGTGAAATGGAGGACTGGGTGTGCGAGAAGCATGGTGCGGAGAAGAAACACCGAGTTTTGAGGAAGTAAATGGCAGCAGAGCGCTGCCTAATTTACTTAATCTAGGCTCTCTTATGACTCTTCATAACTGAGGTATTGAATACATAAGTCATGGAAAGCCTGTGCTTGTGGCGAGATCGTACGATCAGACAGTCTGAAAATGCCGATTTGTCGTTGCAAGGGTGGGTCAATTAGCGGAATCCACACCAAGCGGGTTTCATTGGTTGGGAAAGCCAGCTTAGGTAGCGTGGTCACGCCTATCCCGAGCTCTAACACCGAAAAAAGCGAGGTAATGTTCTCGACAGAGTACAGGGCTTGTTCGCTGAGCATGCGTGCAGGTGTTGGGTCCAGTAGGGTGCAAGTCCCGTTACGAATGAAGGGCTGCTTTAACAAGGTTTGCCATTCGATTCCTTCCCGTTGAGAGGCGATAGGGTTATCTTTGAGGCACACCACACCGATAGGATCAGAAAGCAAAGGCGTGAAGTCGATGCTCTCTTCTTCTAAATGGGAGCTATTACCGAGGGCAACATCCACCTCGCCAGAGAGTAATCTTGCTTCTACCCCTGCCGCATTATCATCAATCAAACTCACTTCTACATTCGGGTACTGCTCACAAAATGCCCCTAAAACACTAGGGATGAGTTTTGCGGCCACCGAAGGCACGCTCGCTATTCGAACTCTTCCTTGTTGTCCTGCTGCCGCTGCGCGTAAGTCATTGTCTAATGCTTTGTAAACGTTCAGAAATTGAATGATCTTGGGCAAACATATTTCTCCAAAAGGCGTCAGTGTCGATTTGTTGCCTGTTTCAAACAGAGGTTGGCCGAGTATTTTTTCCAACTCTTTTATCGAAGTCGAAAGTGCCGCTTGCGATCGATTTGCACGGTGAGATGCCGCTCTAAATCCACCTTCTTCGACCACCAAAACGAAATGTTTTAACTGTTGTAGCTTAATACTCATGACTCCGATCCTTCTCTAGCCCTTGCTATACCTTACTTTTCGCAATGTGATAGATTTTATTTATCAAATGCACAAAATTTACCGTTAGATTTATCAGGCGTCAAGGTGCAGTATTTAACCATCTTGAAACATAGTTGTTACAAAGTTGGATGAAATCGTGAACGCACAAACTAAAAAACACCCAGTAAAAACCTCTCTTTTTGCTTCAAAAGCACCACTAGAGTGGGCAATCGTTAATAACGGCACTCTATACACTGCGCAGATTCCAATCGATGAAACGGGCGCAGTAGTAGAAGGCGGTATTGAAGCGCAAACGCGTCAGACTTTTAACAACCTTGTTCATACCTTGGAGTGTGCAGGCGAATCGATGGATTCTGTGCTGCAGGTTCTGATTTACGTGACTGACCGTGAATACCTGAAAACGGTAAACAGCGTATACGGAGAATACTTCAACGCACCTTATCCAAATCGTGCAGCAGTCGTTGTTGCAGGGCTAGCTAGAGAAGAGATGTTGATTGAGTTCGTGGTTTATGCATCGGCGTCTCAACCTGAATAAATGGACTGTGAATTGAGGCAATTTGCCAATCAAAGCTGTTTGTCTACGCAGATCTTTACTAATACAAGCGAATAGTTTTACGTCTAGATACAAAATTAATACTTATTCTCTATATGAATTAACAATTTATTAATTAATCCGATGGTTGCCAGACTCAACCGCAACCTAACGTTACAAGGACAGAATGATGACTCACTTACAGAATGTTCAAGCAGAAAACGCACTTTACATTGGCGGCGAATGGCAAGCGGGTGTAAGCACCGTAGCGAACATTAACCCATCAGATATTTCTGAAAACATCGGTAACTTCGCACAAGCAAGTGCTGACCAAGTTCAACAGGCGATTTCAGCGGCAAAGCACGCTCAACCAGAGTGGGAAAAAACGCCGATTGAACGTAAGCAAGCAGTACTTCAAGCAATCGGTGATGAGCTGATTGCACGTTGTGATGAGCTAGGTACGTTGCTTTCTCGTGAAGAAGGTAAGCCTTTTGCTGAAGGTCGTGGCGAAATTTACCGTGCAGGTCAGTTCTTCCAATACTTCGCAGCAGAAGTACTTCGTCAAATTGGCGACAACGCAGAATCAGTACGCCCAGGCGTTTCTGTAGAAGTGACTCGTGAAGCGGTGGGTGTTATCGGCATCATCTCTCCTTGGAACTTCCCAACGGCAACAGCAGCTTGGAAAATCGCTCCAGCGCTTGCTTTCGGTAACAGCGTTATCTGGAAACCAGCAAACCTAACGCCAGCAAGTGCGGTTGCATTAACGGAAATCATCCACCGTCAAGGTATGCCTGCAGGTACGTTTAACCTTGTACTGGGTAGTGGTTCGAAAGTAGGTGATGCACTGATCAACTCTAAAGAAGTGAACGGTGTGAGCTTTACTGGTTCTGTTGATACGGGTCGTAAGGTTGCGGCGGCTACAGCGCCAAACTTCGTTCGTTGCCAACTAGAAATGGGCAGCAAGAACGCACTTGTGGTTGCTGATGATGCTGATATCCAAACAGCCGTTGATGCAACGATTGCAGGTTCATTCTCTGGCGCAGGTCAAAAATGTACAGCATCTTCTCGTCTAGTGGTTATGGATGGCATTCACGACCAATACGTTGAAGTACTGATCAAGCGTATGAGCGAGCTGAAAGTGGGTCACGCACTAGAAGACGGCGTGTTCATGGGCCCTGTTGTTGACGGCAACCAACTTGAAGCGAACCTAGGTTGGGTTGAGAAAGCACGTCAAAGCGGCGGTGAGCTAGCATTCGGTGGCGAACGCCTAAGCATGAAACACGAAGGCTTTTACATGTCTCCAACGCTGTTCTTAAACACTAAGAACGATTGGGAAGTGAACCAAGAAGAAGTATTTGCACCAATGGCAAGCGTAATTCGTGTGGCTGACCTAGAAGAAGCTATCGCGACAACAAACGATACTCGCTTTGGTCTAACGGGCGGCATCATTACTCAAAGCCTACGTACTAGCGCAATGTTCAAACAACAAGCGCAAACAGGTTGTGTGATGGTGAACCTACCAACAGCAGGCACCGATTACCACGTACCGTTTGGTGGTCGTAAAGAGTCGAGCTTCGGTCCTCGTGAGCAAGGTCAATACGCGAAAGAGTTCTACACAGTCGTGAAGACAGCTTACCAGCGTCCTTACTAAGCAGCTTTCTGTTAATTAGATTTCTATTAACTAGAACGAGATAGTTGGAGTCATTAGCTAAACAGACACTAACTATACAGCTATCGAATTGGCCTGATTCACAGAGTCAGGCCAACATCCAAACCCAATTACGCTCAATCAATGTAGATTTCAAAGACTGAGCACCCAGTAAGTGATTTAACCCATTTTTGAAAACATGTTATTTGAGCGTGTTTTCAAAACCGAGCTAGAACACTGAGCTTTCAATAGGAGTGGTTATGTACCAGCAACGGATTGTTATAGATGGATTGCAATACTGCAATTGGAACAGAGAATATTTCCAAACACTAAAGGCGAGCGGCATTACAGCAGTTCACGCTACCGCGGTTTACCACGAGACAGCTCGTGAAACCTTATCTCGCTTTGCTGAGTGGAACCTAAGATTCGAGCAAAATGCAGACATTATTATGCCGATTCATTCAATGGCTGACGTTGAAACTGCAAAAGCGACGGGAAAAGTCGGCATTTTTCTAGGTGCTCAAAACTGTTCGCCAATCGACGATGAGATCGGTCTTATCGAAGTGATGCGTAAGCAAGGCCTTTTGATCATGCAACTGACGTACAACAACCAGAGCTTATTGGCGACGGGTTGCTACGAGAAGAACGACACAGGTATTACTCGCTTTGGTAAACAAGCCATCGAAGAGATGAACCGAGTGGGCATGATCATAGATATGTCTCACAGTGCAGAGCGCTCAACACTTGAAGCTATCGACTTGTCTTCTCGTCCTATTTGTATCAGCCATGCGAACCCGACGTTTGCTCATGATGCACTACGAAATAAATCAAACGATGTAATTAAAGCTCTAACCGCACGCGGCGGCTTAATCGGATTCAGCTTGTACCCATTCCACCTACCAAACGGCAGCCAATGTACCTTGGAAGATTTCTGCCAGATGGTTGCGACTACGGCTGACATGGTCGGCGTAGAGCACCTCGGTATTGGCAGTGACCTATGCTTAAACCAACCTCAAGCCGTTCTTGAATGGATGAGAAATGGTCGTTGGTCTAAAGCAATGGACTACGGCGAAGGCTCTGCGAACAACTCAGGTTGGCCAGATGCGTTGCCTTGGTTCTGTGGTAGTGCGGGTATGGAAAACATATATAACGGATTGATGCGTCATGGTTTCAGCGAGTCTGAAGCTGGGCAAGTCTTGGGAGAAAACTGGTTTAACTTCTTGAAAGATGGCTTAGAGCCTCAAAGCAAGGGTTAACGGTTTCTCGCGAGCCATCATCGAATTAGCAGCCTTCTAACAAACGTTCAATAAGCAAGTGCTGCTTAAACCAATTTCACTATTCAAAAGGAACAACGGTCTATTTCGCAACGCGGTAACCCAAACATGGATTAGCCTGCCCAACACAAAAAACAATAGGGCAGGTGTTAAATACACCCTTGTAGTCATCATTCAAATGACAGCTGCAAAGAAACCTCTGGAGTCAGAGTATGTCTGATTTAACCAATAGCGTGAAATCTTCAAGCTTAAATGCGGGTCAAGCACACACAACAATTAATGCAAAAAGCAACACAAACGAGTCTGAGTCTACGTCAGACAAATTAGGCCTATCCAACCCAGCACTTTGGTACAGCGGCGGTTTTATCGCTCTGTTCGTGGCACTTGCTCTATTTGATGGCGAGCTGTTATCAAGCCTAGTAAATACGGGCTTTGCATGGTCTGTAAAAGTATTCGGTCCTTACTGGCAAATGCTTCTTCTTCTGACTTTTCTTATTGGTCTTGGCCTGGCGGCAGGGCGAACAGGCAAGGTTATCCTAGGCGGCATCGCTAAACCTGAAATGGACGGCTTCCGTTGGATGGCGATCATCTTCTGTACGCTACTGGCAGGTGGCGGTGTATTTTGGGCAGCAGCAGAGCCTATCGCTCACTACGTTAGCCCACCACCATTGTACGGCGCACAAGAAAACGCACAGCAAGGCGCGGTGAATGCTTTATCGCAATCCTTCATGCACTGGGGTTTTCTAGCATGGGCCATTGTCGGTAGCTTAACGTCTATTGTGGTGATGCACCTTCACTACGACAAAGGCTTACCGCTTAAACCTCGTATTTTGCTTTACCCAGTTTTAGGCGAGCGAGCATTGAAAGGTCACACCGGCGCATTGATTGATGCATGTTGTATTGTCGCAGTAGCGGCGGGCACCATTGGTCCTATCGGCTTCTTAGGCTTGCAAGTGAGCTACGCACTGAACGCACTGTTTGATATTCCTGATGGCTTCACGACGCAGCTTATCATCATCCTGTTCGCTATCGTTCTATACACATTGTCGGCATTAAGTGGCCTTAACCGTGGAATGCAAATGCTAAGCCGTTACAACGTGATTCTGGCAATGGCATTGATGGTCTACATCCTGATCTTTGGCCCTACAAACTTTATCTTTAACGGCTACATTCAAGGTGTAGGCAGCATGATCGATAACTTCATCCCAATGGCGACATACCGTGGTGACGAGGGGTGGTTGAGCTGGTGGACAGTATTCTTCTGGGGTTGGTTCTTAGGTTACGGCCCAATGATGGCAATCTTCATCGCACGTATTTCACGCGGTCGTAGTATTCGCCAATTGGTATCAACCATTAGCTTGATTGCACCGTTTGTTACTTGCTTCTGGTTCACAATTGTTGGTGGCTCTGGCCTTGCGTTCGAAATCGCAGATCCAGGCAGCGTAAGTAAGGCGTTTGAAGGTTTTAACTTACCAGGTGCGCTACTGGCGGTAACTCAGCAGCTACCAATGCCAATGCTTATCTCAATTCTGTTCTTGATCTTAACCACGATCTTCATCGTAACGACCGGTGACTCAATGACTTACACCATCAGTGTGGTGATCAGTGGTGAGACAGAACCGAATGCAATTATTCGTACCTTCTGGGGTGTGATGATGGGGGTAACAGCGTTAATTCTGATTTCCCTAGGCTCTGGCGGTATTTCAGCGCTGCAATCCTTCATTGTTATCACCGCGGTACCGGTGTCCTTAATCTTGTTGCCATCACTTTGGAATGCGCCTCAAATCGCAATCAAGATGGCGAAAGATCAAGGCTTATAAAACATCAATGCCGGTATAAAGAAGAAAATGTAGAGATAAAGCTCTCTAAAAACTGAAGATAAACAAGGTGTGAGCCTTTGAAAGAAGGCTGATACAAGATTCCGGAAGGAAGATAAAAACCGTACTGGTGAAGATACACCGGGCGGCACGTATTTAGGTCAATCGATCTAGTCAGGACAAATAATAAGTGGCGAGTTCGCTTGCCTCGATAATATCAATAACGATTAAAAACGTGAAAGCTAACCAACATACTGTCGCTATATATGCTTCAAAAGACAGCAACGATCGGTTCTGAATGGCTAGCAAAATCCTATAACTATAAGGTGGTGAGCAAAATGGATGCACATCGTTCTACCTACACTGAATCAGCACTACGTGACGCAACGGTCGTCATGGCACCGGAAAGACTGGGTGCTATGCACCAAACACGCATCAGCTTCGTAAGAACTCTGATTCGTAAAATGGCGCAACAGCAATGGAAAGTGACTAAGCATGAGTGGCAACTAGACGCTCGAGGTTTTGGTCATGTTATCTATAAGCTAGAGACGCCAAATCATGTTTATCATTTGGTTGTTTTCTGCGATGAGATTGCAGACGACGAACGAAATGACCGTGTAATTGCTGAAAAGTGGGACGTAACGTTTGCTCTGGTTCTTGGTGATGTTGATGTCACCCTACTTGAGAGACTTCGTGCGAATGTACCGCTACAAGAAGCAGGCCGTAACCCTAACAATGTGCTTGTTTTAGCGCGTGCCAACAAAAGTGTACGAGTGTTTGAACATATTGTTAGTCACTTGGCTAAAGGTGTTCAACCAACGCCAAAAGAGCTAGCGGAAGTTGGCTACATCCTACGAACGACAGCGGTTTATGGTAATGGTAAGTTTGGTATTGCTGACTTTAAAATCTTGGAAAAGAATCCAGATTTTAATCAATCGTTCAGTGCTCAAATGTGTGCTGTTTATATGCTGCGTGAGTTCAGCCTAGATTGGGTTCATTACCTAGCGGAGCAACATGGCGGTGAACAAGCGATTACCTTGCACAGAGGCTTACAACGCTACCTAGGTGTGGGTAATGCCACAGGTTTAGGTATGGCGCCATATCTGATTAACCACCCAAGTATTGTCGATCAATGGATGACAACCCGTGAGCATGCATTAGCTGACGTGTTAGCTAATCACACGGATACGGCATTGATTGAGCCCCTACGTACATTAGTTAAAAAAGCGATTTGTCATTTAGAACAAGTTGTTACCATCAATGAAAATCAGCAAGAGTTGAACAAAACCGCTGTTGATGAGTTGAAACACGCAGAACAGTCACTAGAAGCTTCTGTAAACCATTGCGATACATGGGCGCAGTTAGTTGAACAATCTAAGCACATGAGTATGGAAGCCCAAGAAATCCTTATCTCATGCTTGATGGAATTGTACCCAGAATTAGTGGACGCCCATCAAGAGCAAATGAATTGTAGCGAAACACTCTCGCTTCCTAGTGGCAAAAAGATCCAAGACCTATTGGTTGTGTTAGAAGAAAAGTACCGTTGGGCGATCACGACTGACTTTACGAAAGCAGAAAATAACTACTGGTTCTGGTATCGCTCTCAGGACAAAGAAGAGCCAAGGCTCGGTGTTCGAGGCGAGGAACTCGGCGAAGAGCGCGAACTGCCGTTGGATATCGGCCGTCAAGCTTACCGTCTGTACCATGCTTTATTGCAATTCGCGCCAGAGCTTTCATTGGCTGAATTCGTTGTTAAACAACCGCAGCATCGTGCCATTGCGCGCCGTGTGTGGACGTTAGGTAACAAGGCGATGGGCGACATTCAAATGAACGTGCTGCACCAAGACTCGCCACCAATGCATTTGCTGCGTTGTAAGCTAGCGATGTTTGGAGCGACTAAGTTTGATCCTCGCTCAGATCGTTGGGTTCGCGTGACCTTCTTCCAAGGCGCACCGCTGCTTGACGAAATTCATCAAGACGAGTGGGTGTTCCCAGTCTTACCAAGTGAAGCGGAGCTTGCTGGCTCTCATAACGTTCCTACACATATCAATGCTCAACATGGAGGTAAATCGCTATGATCGTTTCTCACAATGAATTGGTCGCGGCCGTTAATAAAGCCTTTCTGGGTATGCGTCGTACATGTGGTGAAGCCGATGTGATAGCGAACATGGTGGCAGATTTACAAATGGTTGGCTTGGATGGTGTTCGTCATTTTAACAATGCGAGCAACTTTATGGGGCTAGAAGACGATTGCCCTGTAGACATCCAAGTGACAAGCGACAACACAGTTGAAGTGGACCTGCACAAGGCGAGCTTAGCGTGTCATCTTCCTGTGGTGATGGATTACGCCATTGAAAAAATGGTGGGTAAAAAGACGCTGAAAATCGAGCTAAACAACTGCCATAACCGTTGGTTAGCATACAGTGAGCTTGTAAAACTGGCAGCGAAAGGCATCGCATGTACCGCACGTTGGGATAATGGCTCAAATCCTAAGAGCACCTTGTATGTGCTTAACCGTGGTTGCGTTGCACCAGAACTGTTTTTATCAGATTTGCCTCTGGCATCGGACGATCATATCCACAATATGACCATCGAGCTTTCCGTCCAGGATTTCGATATCGAACGTTTGTCAGATGGCTACCAAACACACATTGAATCGGAAGCGCTTTTTAAAACTCAAGAGAAGGCGTGGAACGAGGGCATTGAAGTTGACGATGGAGAGTGGGGCGCGTTGAAAGAAACGGCGACGGCTATCCTTGTTGAAAACAGCCAACGTTCAATTCAAGGTGCAGGTGAGCTCGAGGCTTCTTAGCTTTGTTTTATAGAGCTATAAGTTACAGAAGCTCAGTTTATAGATCTTTGGCTTATAGAAACTAAACCTATAAAGCCTGAGCTTGTTCAACCTAAAAACCTCATTTACAACAGATAAAACCAAAGAGCTTAACGTATCCTCACCTCGTTAAGCTCTTTTTATTTGTGTCCCACTTTTGTTCTTCTTCTCAATAGATCACATCTTAAACTCTCTGTTTTGACACAAGTTGTTACGCGTATAAAGCTAATTTGGCGATTTAATGAAGTACCTTCACATTCAGGTTCAACAAACGGTTTCATTTACAAGCTAGTATGCGTATCTTGCTAACTACGGTGCCAAAGGGTGCCATTTTTATTCGTACCAATGACTTTAGAATCAGATAAAAAGGAATGAAGCGTGCAAGCTAACTTTATTGATGGAACCACCCTGTACCGTCAGCACTCTTTCGAGTTGCCACTTGATTATCAAGCCAAAGATGGACAACAGATCCAAGTCTTCGCACGTGAGCTGGTTGATCTCGCTAAAGATGAGCAAGAGCTGCCGTGGTTGATCTACTTTCAAGGCGGCCCAGGTTTTCCTTCTCCACGGGTGAGTGGTCAATCGGGTTGGCTAAAGCGTGCATTACAAAACTACCGTGTTCTGCTTCTAGACCAACGTGGTACTGGCAACAGCACGGTTATCAGCCATGAAACTTTGGCGCATTTGTCTCCAGAACAACAAGTCGAATACTTAACGCATTTCAGAGCGGATAACATCGTTCGTGACGCTGAAGCGATTCGTGAACAGTTTGGTATTAAGCAATGGTCGACGATTGGTCAAAGCTTTGGTGGCTTCTGTACACTGAGCTATTTGTCACTGTTCCCACAGAGCTTGCAGCGTTGTTATGTGACGGGCGGCATTCCTTCTATTGAACGAGAAGCTGACGATGTTTATCGTGCGACTTACAAGCGTGTAGAAGACAAAAACAGAGCTTTCTTTGCTCAGTTCCCACAAGCACAAGCTATGTGTCGCGAGATCTCTGATTACCTGCTAAACAACGATGTGAGACTGCCAAACGGTCAGGTGTTCACAGTTGAACAGTTCCAGCTAATAGGTATTAATCTTGGTGGCGGCGAAGCAAACCTTCCAATGTATTTCACACTGGAGAGTGCGTTTGTTGAAGTGAACGGTAACAGACAGCTGAGCTACAGCTTCCTAAATCAAATGCAGCAAGAGCAGGGTTACTTAACTAACCCAATTTACGCAATCTTGCATGAATCGATTTACTGTCAAGGTACAGCGTCTAACTGGTCTGCACATCGTGTTCGTGAGCAGTACCCACACTTCAACTACCAATCGGGCAGTGAGTTCTGGTTTACTGGTGAAATGGTGTACCCATGGATGTTCGACCAACTTGAAACGCTGAAGCCACTGCGTGAAGCCGCGAACATGTTGGCTGAAAAGTCGGACTGGGGCACTTTGTACAACGCAGAGCAGTTGAGCAAGAATACTGTGCCAATGGCGTGTGCCGTTTACGCCGATGACATGTACGTTGAGTTGGATTACAGCCGTGAAACATTGGCGAACATTCCTAACTCGAAAGCGTGGATCACCAATGAATATGAACACAATGGCTTGCGAGTAGACGGCGAAAGGATTGTCGATAAATTGATGACGATGGTGGAAGCGTTAGAAAATCTGCCAAAGTAATCAAGCTATTTGCATTAGAAGCAAAATACGTTAGAAGCTTTCTACTTTAGAGTCTATCTACGTCAGAAATAAGATACGCCAGAAACAAGAAAACGCTGCATCCGTGCAGCGTTTTTTTATGTCATCGAACTATTCGATTTAAGGAGCTAGGAGGGGTAGCCCTTGAAGCCATTAAGGTTGGATGACGATATCTTGATTTTCAGTGGTCGATAAGCTGGCGCGGTTTTGTTCGATAAGCTGAGCCGCATAAGAGGGAGTCACAGCTTGAATTTCGCCTTTTGAACGAATCGTTAATGCTTCCCACGCATGATCACGGTATTTGCCTGTCTGTGTATATTCAATAAGTACTCTCATGACTCTTCCATCCGATGTGTGGTTAACGTGCTACTAACATTAGCGCCATTGTTGAGGTTACACACCTGTTAAAAATGGAACGTAAGATTAACCAAATGAGAATGCGTGTAACTTGAAAAACAGACCCAACTGCACTTATCTTCTTAACCGCGTTTATCGCAACTAACAGCATTTATCGTAACCAACCTTACTTATCGTAAATAGCGTCCATAAAAAAACGCTGCACAATGGCAGCGTTAAAGTTGAGATAGGTTGAAGATTGCTTAGCTGTTTTCTAAGCCAACAATCTTGCGTGCAGACATCACTGCACTATCCAAATCGGTCAATCTACCAGCACTTGCTGGACCAAGAACTGATGAATACAAAGCCAACTGCTTCTCAAATGATAAATCTAATTGGTTATATAGATTTTGGCGGATTTGAGCGTGTTGCTGAGGCTTTGCGCTCGACAGGCCTTCCAACGTATCGTAGATGAGTGTAGTTGTATCCATAACTGTCCTTAGTACATCTTTAGAAAATTTTGCATATTATGCACTTGGTGTCATCTTTGTTCTGCGAGATTGATCGCATTATGTTCAGCTTTGCTTAATTGTGTAATCAGTTAGTTACAATTGTGTTGTACGGCAAAGTATCGAAAACTTGGGTTTGGGCAAAAGAAAAGGAGACACAGTGGTCTCCTTTTGGCTTGTTAGGCAAACATAAAAGTTACGTGCTGTTCGCTGCTTGTTGGGCCAATCGGCTACGCACAGCTACAGCGCCTATCGTATGTTAATGTTCTTATCTCGATTTTCGTACATTTCAGGTGTGGTGTGTAATCCACCTGCATAGCCTGCTGCTTCAAGTGTTTCTCTTACCTCTCGAACATGCTCAGCCGTGACCGGTTCATTTCTGTCGCCAAGGTTTAAACGCACAAACGTGATTAACTCAGCTAAGCGTTGATCCGACAGTACATCCTCAAAACTTGCCATTGGCATGAAATTTCTGTCTTTGTCGAGATAGGTGGGTTGCAAGCCGCGCACCGTTACCGCAATGGTATTGAATGGGTCGCTGTGCATGATAATACCGTTGTTCAACAGAGTAGGGGCGATTGGATCGCGACCTTTACCATCGTCACCATGACAGGCCCCACAGGTTTGACGATACGTGGTGTAGATTTCACTGGCATACGCAGCTTCATCAAACCCTTTAGGCTGTAACTGAACGGCATCACTGGCAATGGTGTTGTTGATGTCCCCACTGAGTAGGTAATAGGACATCGACTCAATATCTTCACGCGTCATCAAGCTTAGGCTGTTTTTCACTACATCAGCCATACCCGCAAAAGCGGTGCCTTTGTCTGAATGTCCTGTGTGTAAAAAGTCTGTGAGTGTTGCTTCATCCCAACCATCGATATAGAGCTCATTGGCTGTAATATCAGGCGCGTTCCAACCGTCGATCAAGTTACCTTGGAAAATACGTTCTGGTATCAGTGCTTGGGCAATATTTCGAGGTGTATGGCACTCCGAACAGTGACCAAGTCCTGCGACCCAATATTTGCCTTGTTGCCACTTATCGACATTCTCAATTTCTCCTTTGAGTTCCTCTGGCACTTCATAATCAATAGGGTCGGTATCCATGAATACGATGTTCCAGCCAAGCAAACCTAAGCGAATATTGGATGGAAACATCATGCTGTTGTCATCATTGCGTCGCGGCACGGCGGTGATTGACTGCATGTATTCCCATAAATCCACCATGTCTTGGTCGGTGAGGTATTGATAGGAGGTGTAAGGCATTGCAGGGTACAGGTAACCTTTCTTGCCTTTACCTGCGACTAACGCCGCTCGGAAATCATCGAAGTCATAAGTCCCAATACCTTCGGTAGTGTGTGGCGTTATGTTGGTTGAATACACGGTACCGAAAGGGGTCACAAACGGTAGGCCGCCAGCAAAGGGTTCGCCACCTTCTGCACTATGACAAGCCACACAGTCACCGGCGTAAGCGAGATATTCTCCGCGCTCAACAGATGATGCTTTCAAACTCGCGAGCCGTTGTTGCTCTACGTCACCAGCGTGTCGGATATAAGCCCCAAGCGCGAGTATCTCGTTCTCACTGAGCTGCTCATCAAACGCAGGCATTAGGTTGTTCAAACCGTAATTGATGGTGTGCTGAATCTCTTCAATACTCCCTCCGTGAAGCCAGATATCATCGGAAAGATCAGGTACGCCAATCGCTGGGTTGGCGACAGCACCATCGGCATGACAAGACGAACAGTATTGGACGAACAAGGTTTTACCGAGCTCGACTTTAATCTCCGGCACATCGGTATGACGTTGGTTGAGGGAGGCTAGATAGTAGGAGACTTTTGCCACCTCGTCTGGGCGCATGATTTCACTCCAACCCGGCATCGCTCCATTTCGCCCTTTGGCAATCGAATGGATCACAGCTTCATCACTGCCGCCGTATAGCCATTCTTGGTCGATAAGATTAGGGAAGTGTTTCTGACCTTGTGCATTATCTCGGTGACAAGCGGCACAGTGAGTTTGGAATAGAATCCTACCGCTGTTCACGATCTCTGGGACAGCAGCTAATCCCTCTAACGTGGTTTCGCTGGTTTGTGCAAATTGCTCATTGAGAGTGGTGGATGGTGAACTGAGCTTATCGTCGCTTTGTTCCCAATCGACTAAGCCTTCCCATTCTCCAAGCCCGGGGTAGAGCACCAAATAACCCGCAGACAAAAGAAATGCCACTGCATAACTGATAAATAACAGCTTAGGTGGAGGCGCATCTTTCTCTTCAATACCATCAAAGGTGCCAATGGTGTGGTCGTGATCGGCCTTGTGATTGCTACGCCAGTATTTAACGACAACAGACACCATCAGAACAAAGAATATTAAGGTTAAGAGTACCGCCCATAGATTCCAGAATGTGCTCATTGTGATACCTCCTGTGACGTATCTTTACCCAGGCTTTGTAAATAGCGAATCAGAGCTTCACCTTTGGTTTTGCCTCTTACTTGCAAACGGGCATCACCAATTTCTTGATCGGTATAAGGCACACCTAAGGTACGTAACACTTCCATTTTGGCGCTAATATCATCGCCAGTCAGAGTCTGCTCAAATAGCCACGGGTAAGAGGGCATGATCGAGGTCGGTACGACTTTTCGAGGGTCAATTAAGTGAATAGCATGCCATTGGTCAGAATACTTTCTACCTAAGTTAGTGAGGTCAGGACCAGTACGTTTAGAGCCCCACAAGTTAGGAAACTCATAGATATCGTCTGCTTCTTGGTTCGGGCGACCATTACGCTTCACTTCTGGCTCTAGAGGGCGAACCATTTGTGTGTGACAAACATGGCAGCCTTCACTGATGTATATGTCTCGGCCTGCTAACTCAATCGGTGTGAGAGGCATCGCTAAGCTGCCTTTGGCAATATCATCGCCACGGACAATGCTTGGCACTACCCAGACCAATAAAGAGAAGGAGGCCACGACAACAGTGGTCAAAATTAAAATGACGATTGAATGTGTAAAGTCTTTACTCATCATTTAAGCTCCTTCATTAACAGTGTGTTTAGCATCATTTGTTACGGGCATACGAACCGTTTTGTACAAGTTGAAAGCCATTAAGAACAATCCAAGTACAAACAGCGCACCACCAAAGAAACGCATGAATAGCCAAGGTGCCTTAAAGTCCATCGCTTCTACAAAACTGTAAATCAGTTCGCCATTTTCATTTTGAGCGAGCCACATATAACCCTCGCCGATGCCTGCGATCCAAAGTGCTATCGCATAGATGGCTACGCCAGCATGAGCGAGCCAAAAGTGCCATTTAATCAGTCGTCGTGACCAAAGATCGGTTTGGCCCCACAAGCGTGGAATGAAATAGTAAAAAACCGCTATCCCTGACATTCCAACCCACCCAAGAGCTGCGGAATGTACGTGACCGATGATCCATTCGGTGTTGTGTGCCACCATGTTGAACCAGCGGATAGCGAGTAGCGGACCTTCGAATGTTGCCAAGCAGTAGTAAAGAATCGCTGAGAAAAAGAATAAAAGAATGTAGTCGGACTTCAGCTTTTCTTTGTTTTGTAGGAGGGTCATTGCGCTATTAAACGCACCGGCCCAAGAAGGGAGCCACAGGATCAAAGACATTACGATGCCGATGTTCTGAATCCAGATAGGAACGGAAGAGTAAACCAAATGGTGCGTTCCGGCCCACGTGTAAAAGCCGACCAAGCCCCAGAAATGGATCACAGACAAACGGTACGAGTAGATAGGTCGATCCGCCGCTTTGGGTATGAAATAGTAGTTCATGCCAATCACACCAGCGGTCAGCAAGAAACCGACGGCATTATGTCCCCACCACCATTGAACAATCGCATCTTGAGCGCCTGCAAACACAGAGTAGGACTTCATCGCCAACACAGGCATCGCGAGGTTGTTCACGATGAAAATCATTGCAACGACGATAATGAATGCAGCAAAGAACCAGTTAGCCACAAAGATATGGCTGACTTTTCGTTTAGCAAGGGTGCCAAAGAACAACACCGCGTACAGCACCCAAACCAACACAATCATCAAGTCGATTGGCCATTCAAGCTCCGCATACTCTTTTGAGGTAGTGTGGCCTGCGGGTAAGGAAATGACCGCAAGTAACAGGATGAATTGCCAGCCCCAAAATACCATCCATGAAAGACTTTTATTGAACAAGTCACAATGGCCTGTTCGCTGGGCAATATACAACGACGTACCCATCAAGATATTCACGACGAAGCCGTAAATCACTCCTGAGGTATGTAGCGGGCGCAGTCGACCAAATTGGAAATACTGAGAATCAAAGTTTAAGACTGGCCAATATAATTGCGCGGCGAGAATCACGCCGATGATCATACCTACAATCGCCCACACTAAGGATGCAATGATGAAGTACTTCACGACCTTAATGCTGTATTGCGTTGTCACTTGTTCCATAACAAGGCTCCTTGCCTAGAGGTTTTGAATCGCTGACTTAATTTGAATCGCTGAGCGAGCCTGCTTCGTTGCCGAGCACAGAATAGAAATAGGAAATGTCACGGATGTCTTGGTCTGAGAGCGTGTCGGCTTGTTGTTGCATGAGAATCGCTAAGCCACTGGTTCTTTCTCGAGTCTGGTAATCTTTCAATGAAGAGATGAGATAACCCACTTTTTGACCGCGAAGGTTCGGGTAGGGATCTTGTGTTGATATGCCGTCAACGCCATGGCAGGTCATGCATACTTTTGCTTTTTGCTTACCTAACTCAAATTGCTCTTGATTAACTTCAGCAGAAACAGGAAACATGACCAGCGTCATTACTAGGGTAGAAAGTGTCGCCATGGGGTTAAATTTTTTTATATTCAAACTCATTCTCGATTCCCTTGATTATGAAATGAGTAAGCTTTCTAAGATCAATACACGAGATCAACTGGTGAAGTAGAAACGACTGGAACTCGTTATTAAGTCTCTTAAAGCTGCTTACGTTCGATTAAAGGTTATGCAGCAACCAGCATTTTCGCTACTGACTTACTCATATTTATTGTTAATTTTGTTGTTTCATACGTATTCATAGGGCTTATTGGTTTACTTACGCAGAGTAAAATACGAGTTTTTGTTACTAGACGGTTGAGAAGGAATACGTCAAGCGGGTAGGGAGTGCTGAACGAGAGCGGTGATGGAAGAGACAGAGAAACGGCGAAGTTATTGAAAAACAGCGAGGTGTAGGGCATTAGGGATAAAGCGATACCAATCAATCTGAGTGGTATCGGTACAAGTTAAATGGTCAATTTATACTAGACTCAAATTAGTGACCTTTTTAAATGGAGTTTAGAATGAGAACTGTATTCTTGTTGATGCTTTGGCTTTGCTCGTTTTCGATTTTTGCAGCCTCAGAGTTAACGGTTTTCGACCACTCCGGGCAAAAGCATGGTTTTAGTAGAGAGCAACTCCTGTCACTTCCTCAAAAAGAAATTACTACCACCTTGCCTTGGGTCGAGGGTCTGACCGTTTATAGTGGTGTGACGTTACAAACGGTGCTTGAAAATATGGATCTACCGATATCATCACAAGTCACTTTCGTAGCATTGAATGACTATAAAATTGCGGTGCCCAAAGAAGATTTTGATACCTATGAACCCATCATTGCGATTAAAAAGAATGGGGAGTTTATGTCTGTGAGAGAGAAAGGCCCGTTTTGGTTGATTTACCCAATCTCTGCGAACCCTGAAACCAATACCCCTGATTTCCATGCCAAGATGATTTGGCAGATTCGTGATATTCACCTGTAGAGGCTAATTATGAAGAAGCTGTTGTCTATGGCCGCAATCAAAGTCGTTGTTTTGTCTTTGGCCGTGGTTGTTCTATCCGTCAATATCTACAGTGTCACTCGAATTAATGACATCAACAAGAGCTTTTCTAACCGCCAAAATGAGGCCACTTGGTTTGTTTTTCAACTCGTCAAAGAGTATGCAAACTTCTTGATGGTTAGCCATGCAAAGACGATTGATTATGATGAACTTTGGTTGGCATATGACATTACTTGGAGTCGTTTTGATATTCTGATCAACAGCACTGAATCGTCCAATTTTATTCGCTCAGCAAACTTTAAACCGTACTTTACCGCAGAGTTTGAAAAGTTTAAGTCGTTAGAATCCTCAATTAAGTTGGTGAATCAAGGCGCTTTGCCTAAGGAATCACTGCAGAAGAAAATTGATATTTGTTACAACACGCTGGTCGAATTTATTAACGAAAAGTTTCGACTTCAAAGCCCGGTTATTGAAGAAAACACCACAATGGTCGACAAGTTGGTGATGATGCATCAGATAAGCAGCGTATTTCTGGTGTTGCTACTGCTTGTGACAGGAGCGATTTTTTACGTCGACTTTGCAATCAAACGAAAACTTCATTCTACCGACTTCATTACTGGCTTTCGCAATCGAGTCTCGCTCATGCAGTTTGTTAAGAACAGCTATCCAACAAACGGTAATTTCGACCTTTACTTTGTAAGAATCAGAAACCTTAGTGAGATAAACCAAAAGTATGGACTTGAATATGGAGACTTGGTGGTGAGTTCAGCTGCTAAGTCCCTGACGGCAAAGGTACCGGAAAGTACTATCTCGTTTCGTAGTAGTGGCAGTCAGTTTCTATTCTTCATTCCTGAGCAATTGTACACAAGTGATGAGATACAGGAAAAATTCAATGACGTGCTTAAGGATTATATCTCTGCGGGGAATTTAGAATTGATGATTGACGCTGTAGTCAGGCATAAGAAGAACATCAGCTCTAAAGATATGATGGAGCTACTAACGACGATGCAGAGTTAATCCCCGCATCAGCGATAAGTTAGATCATTAGGTTTTGTTGACTGTACGCTCACCATTCTCCCGCTTCACTATCATGGCTTTTGCCATTCTTTATTTGCCTCCTCATTCAATGTGCAGCCAATAGAGAGCTCCTGCTCTGATGAAGATAGTTCTACTACTAGTTATAGCTATAGTGGCTTTCCGCGCTTGAATAGGAAGAGAGGCTTTGAGGTTTAGGTTTAGGTTTAGGTTTAAGGTTACTGCTTTTGAGTGAGTGCAACGATTCGCTCGTTAGATCTCGAACTGCTAACAGACTGCGGGTTTAAAATTGCTTGCGGGTTATGGTTTCGAACAAACTCGATGAATTCCAGATAAGTGAGTGGCTGACTGAAGAAGTAGCCTTGTATTAGGTCACAGTTGGCTTTTCTGAGGTAATGATACTGTTCTATCGACTCAACACCTTCTCCGACGACTAGCGTGTCACAAGAGTGGCCTAAGTTAACCATAGATTCGACCCTCTTGCGGTCGGCCTTGTCGTCTACCATGTTATCGATAAAGCTCTTATCAATTTTGAGCTCATCCACAGGGTAGTGGAGAAGTTGGTTAAACGCTGTGTAGCCCGTACCAAAATCGTCAAGGGAGACCTTTAAACCTAAGCTTCTGAGGCTCTCGATAGTCTGCACCGTAAGCTTGGTACTTTTCACGTAACTGGTCTCGGTAATCTCTATAATAATGTTGCCAGGTGGCACTTGATAACGTTCGAGTACTTTACGGATGTTGTCGGCAAAATTACGGTTGTAGAGCTCCATCGCCGAGATATTAATTGACAGAGTGCCCTTGTATTTATGAAGTTCTGAAAGCTCTTTATAGCTTTTGATCGCGGTGCCAATGACCCACATGTCGAGCCTGGCAATAAGGTTACTCTTTTCTGCAACTGGGATAAATTCTTCTGGTCCCGCATCGATATCGAATAAGGCTGGGCAACGAATCAGGCACTCCGCGCCATCTATCTGAAGTGTCTTGGCGTTAAAAATAGGCATAAAGCGAAGTTCAAAGTTGTCACTTTCGCAGCACTCTAAGAGTCTTTTCTCTACAACGTCATGGCGTTCCAAGGTATGTAACAACTCTTCGCCATAAACAATACGACTTTCGCCATCACTATGAGACTTCGCATTAGCTAACATTTCATCGATGCATCGGTGCCAAATCTCATCGAACTTTGGCGTGTCGAGCGGTAAAACACCTGTTGCGAGTGATAATCGAAACCCATAGTAGTCAAGGAAGGTGGTGCCGGTCAGCGTATTGTTGATGTTCTCAATTTCTTCGTTTATCACTTGGTTCTTACCCATCTCCAAGATCGCGATAAACTGATTCCCTCCCAGTCTGGCTAAAGAGTAATCACTGCAACTAAAGCCCAAAGAGGCTTGTTGGTTTTGTAGTGTCTCTTTCAGTGCTTTAGCTAAGCTTATCAGTACATTATCACCAACTTTTGCCCCGTAGAGATCGTTAATTTTACGAAAATCGATGATGTCCCAACAAACCACATAGCAGTGTGGGCTCATCGAGCTTTTTAGTCGTACATCAAGGTGTCTGATGAAAGAGCGTCGGTTAGCTAGCTTGGTGAGTTGGTCGAATTCGGCTTCGAACTTCAACTCTGTTAATGAGTCTATGTACGCGTTCTTTAAACCATCAATTTCACTTTGCCCCGATGAACGCTTGAAATACCTAAGCTTGAGCCCGCCGATCGATATCTCTTGCAGTAAGTCTTTAAGCGGGCGCACAAGTTGGTAACGCACCACTAAATGCACGATCAACATGATCGTAAATAGAGTGCCAAAGCCACCTAACAAGGTTTGTTTAGCGATGATGGCTTTCTCATGGTTGAACTTTTGTTCTCGAATATTTACTTGCGCGATGAGATTTCGGCTGGTCATCTGCACATTGATATTATCTTGGGTTTGCTCAATTGATTTGATAACGAATTGGGTATTTTCAATGTTGGCAGCGTCTGAGGATGGCTCGATTAAGAACTGAATATTGTCATCGTCATTGTATTTGATTAGCAGGCTAGAGAGTTGCATCAGAGGCCCGTCAGCAATCAAGATGTAGCGATTTAAACTGTTACTTGCACGTTTGTCTTGAGGAAGGAGGTAAGGGTCAATTGCTGCAACATACGAGTATCTGAGCTCTCCACTGATCGAGATATAAGAGAAGCCTTCGTAGGAGAGTTCATTTTTGCTTATTAACGAGGTGTATATATCGAAGACTCTTTCGTAAATCTTGTCAGGGATCTTTAGCCCCTCGAAAGGATCGGCTCTGAGAGTCGAAAGCGTTAATTTGAACTTAGGGTCCACGATATAAACATTGCGTTGCCCAAATTGATTGACGTGATTCTGGCTTAATACTCGGAGTACTCGTTTTTCCAATAGCGATAGAGTCGTGTAGTCGCCAGGATTTTGAATGTAGCGGAGGAACTGCAACGAAGAACCGATATCTTTAACTAGTAAGGACAAGCCGAGCTGCTCGTATTCCGCCGCGACTAAAGCGGTGTTCACATCAGATTGCACCTTGTCCAAATACATGTGCTTAGCATGATTTGATGCGAAGTTGTACATCACGATTCCTGCTATCAGGAGCACAAATGTCAGCGTTGGTAAAAGTACAAAATATAGCTTCTTCAATACTGGCATGAGTTATCTCAAACTGTCGACAATACGATTGCGAATTTGAATGCTACTCGGTTCTAACGGCTGATAAAGGTAGCTGCGATCTAATACTTCTTTATTCGGGAAAAGCTCGGGATCGTTTTGATACTCCTGAGAAGTGAGTGCTTTTGCTTTTGAACTTGGCGTTGCAAACCATGAATCCATTGCGTTTTGAGCGGCGATTTCGGGTTGCGATAAGAAGGAGAGAATCGTGGTTGCCTGTGGAGATCGCTCTCCGTTGTTAATTGCAGCCATACACTCTAACCATAAGGTTGTTCCTTCTAGAGGTACTGTGTAGGCCCAAGATGCCTCAGGTTCGGCATCATTAAGCACATAGCTGTCACCTGAGTATCCGTAGGCGAGGTCGATGTTGGCTAAGTGTTCGGGATGACGAATATAATCGACAACGTATTCATTACTTTCAAGGTGAGGCTTCTGTGCTTGTAGCGTTTTGTAAGCGACTCGAAGTTCTTGTTCGTTGTTGGTAAACGGCTCAAATTGATTCATCAGAAGCGCAGCACTCAACAAATCCGTAGGCTCATAATACATGCTGATTCGGCCGCTGGTTTTGGTTTCAGGGTCTAGAAGAGCGCCCCAAGACTTGGGAGTCTCAACTTTTCCGCTTCGGTATAAGATGCCGGATGTCCCCCAAGCGTAGGGGATTCCATATTCGCCACACCCATCCACCCATCTTGAGTCAAAGTTGCTTGAAAGGGATTGCTGCAAGTCGCTCAGGTTGTGGAATAAGTTCTGTTTAGCCAGCGCTTTCAGTTTCATACTTTCAATGACAACCAATTCAAACGCACCTCGTCGTTCACTCAATAGCACTTCATCACGAATGGACTCGTCAGAAAAATATTGCTGCTTTAGTGAGATGCCGTAGGTATCACTCAACTGGGTAACGACGCTGTCAGATAAAAATTCATCCCAATTGTAGAGATAAATATCATGCTGCTGGCCAAATACAGGGCTAGCCAAAAAGGATGTTGACGCAAGTATTGATACGCAAAACGCTTTCACTGACGGATTCCCTTTCGTACGAGATAACTAAATCGTAGCCCAAAATTTGCGACATGATTCAAATTTAGGCACTTAATTTAACTTCAACTTCATGCATTTCATGCAAATAGCAAATAGCAAATAGCAAATAGCAACTTGCTACTCCTACTTGATACCGAACCTTTATCGTGTGAGGCAAGGATGACTCCGTCGTATCGTATTCAACACAAGTACGTATTCCAGTTTATTGTCCGTGAATGGATTATATAAATTAATATTCATCATAATATCCATTCTTACAAGTTATTATGCAAATATTAAGCATTAAATAATGATGCGGTGATTACCTTTTTCGGGTTTTCGCTCGCATTAATCGTCGTTATTCCTTTGTTTTGCCATCGCGATTTACTCTTATGTTCAATGTTCTTTTATCCCTAAAAACACTTCTATAACGTTTTGTTTATCATTTGTTTCGTTTCTCAATAAGTATCGATAAAGTTGTTGCTAAAGACTTGTAGCACAAGGTGATTGTGCTTATTGTGGGCAGCAATATCTAGGTTATGTCCCAACGAGCCATGATTGCCGGTTTGGGAAATGTTGTGCATTTAGGAGCCATTGTGGATTTAGAGATATATCAAGTAGATTCGTTTACAACTCAAGCGTTTAAAGGGAACCCTGCCGGGGTCTGTATCTCCAAAGAGCCGTTGGATGAGTCGTTAATGTTTTCAATCGCTGAAGAGATGGCGGTATCTGAAACGGCTTTTCTCGCGCTTAACACTATGACGCTTAAATGGTTCACTCCCGAAGTCGAAGTGAAGCTGTGTGGACATGGCACACTGGCAATGGTTCATGTGATGAAAGAACAAGGACTGCTTGAGACAGGTGATAAGGTCGTGTTTAACACCTTATCTGGGGAATTATCTGCCGCCGTTTGTGAATCGTCTATCGAGCTTGATTTTCCTAGTACACAGCTATCATTGCGTTCTGAACCCAACCTCACGCTGCTTGAACACCTAGGTTTAGATCCGCATCAAGTAGTTTCATTCAGAGAATTTGACTCTAAGCAGTTAATCGAAGTTTCCAACGAACAAGTGTTATTGGAGCTTTCACCAAACTTTGATGCGTTAAAAGGTATTCAAGGGCGAGGTGTAGTGGTGACAGCATTGGCAGCAAATACGGAACTTGATTTTGTTTCTCGCTACTTTGCACCTTGGGTTGGGGTTAATGAAGATCCTGTGACTGGCTCGGCACATTGCGCATTGACGCAACACTGGGCAGAAAAGCTCAACAAAAGCAGTTTCAGTGCTTATCAGGCGTCTCGTCGTGGTGGCTATATGTCGACTGAATTATTGGCTAATGGGCGAATAAAGTTAATCGGCTCTGCGACCACCGTGATTAGTGGTGTGTTGAAGCTTTAGATTTTTATAGAAGCTTTAGAGCGCTGTTTGCTCTGTTTTGTTGTAACCGCCTAGTATGTTTTATTCGATTATTCACCGTGAAAGAAGCGGCTAGGGCGGAATGTTATTATTGAAGGAATCACCGTGTCTGCCTTTTATCTTTCCCAAGTATTAGTCGCGATAGCCATTTGTTTTGATCTTCTGTCATTCCAATTCAAGGAAAGGAAGAAAATCGTCACTTGTCTGTTCTTTGCTGGCGTTCTTATTTCGAGTCACTTTATCCTTCTTGAACAATGGACAGCGGCGAGCTTAATGACGATTGCCACGATTCGCTATTTGACGAGCGTATTTTCTACCTCGTCTAAGTTTAAATATTTGTTTTCTTCGATGTCGGTGGTCGCAACCGCAGTGACTTACTCAGGGCTGACCAGCATATTGAGTTGCTTTGCCTCCGTATTTCAGACCTTTGCAGCCTTCAATAAAGATGACCGTCGATTAAGAGAATTGATGATCATCGGAACCAGCTTTTGGTTGGTTCACAATTATTTAGTTGGTTCGCCAACAGCGGTTGTTATGGAGGCGCTGTTTATCTGCAGTAACTTGGTGGGCTATTACCGTTTTTACTTCAAAAAGAGTGCCGCTGCTTAGGTTTACAGTACAGCTAAGGCCCAAGTTGTTAATCAATTCAATGCTAGCTAGGAGAGCTTGATGCCAAACATTTACAATGATGTTCCTTCATCAATACCCAATGAAATATTCAATGACCTGATTGCCAACGACAACATTCGAATCGAGAGAATACTCTCATATGGTCACAGTTCTCCTGAAGAGGGTTGGTACGATCAAGATGAGCATGAGTGGGTGATGGTGATCGATGGGCAAGGGGTGATTGAGTTTGAAGATGGTCGCATTGTTACCTTGTCTAAAGGGGATTATCTCAATATTTCCGCAGGTGAAAAACACAAGGTGCTGAGGACGGATAAAGATGCGGTGACGATCTGGCTCGCTGTGTTTTATCGTTGATATCTTGCTCTAAAGCTGAGGCTGTTAGGTTATAAAGCTTGCTGATTCAGCTGTTTATTTTCACCTCAGAAAGGACTTAAGACAAAAAGGAGTATGTTGTGATTAGAATTCGAAACTATCAAGCGAATGATGACAAAGCACTGTGGGAGATCTTCTTTCATACGGTACGTAACGTGAATGTTCGAGATTATTCTCAACAGCAAGTCGAAGCTTGGGCACCCAGTAGCTTTGACTTTGCGTTATGGCAAAAGCGTATGAATGGGTTACAACCCTTTGTGGCTGAACTCGATGGTTGCGTAGTTGGCTATACTGACCTGCAACCAAGTGGCTTGATTGATCACTTTTTCTGTCACCACGAATATCAAGGGAAGGGGGTAGGGAAAGCGTTGATGGAACATGTTTTCACTGTGGGTCGAGTTCGTGGTATATCGAGATATTTCTCTGAAGTAAGTATTACCGCAAGGCCTTTCTATGAGCATCTTGGTTTTAAGGTGGTGAATGAACAGGAAGTCGAAATGCGTGGTGTAAAGCTGACCAATTACGTGATGGAAAAGGTAGTTGAAGATAGAAAAGTCAGTTGAATAGGCGGGCTAGTGTTCGTAGGGATACAGAAACCGAGTTTGAAATATTAATGAACCTTTTTAAGGATAACTTTTCCTGATCTATTGATATTGTCGATGAGTTCAAATTGTGTGCAAGATAATTTGTCTAATCTAAACATTGAATGAATACAAGGAGTGTTGTTCATGAGTCATGTGAGTAGATCTAAACTATATACATTGGTGTCGATGTTGTCCTTCGCTGTTGGCGTTCTTGCCTTAGATGCTGGGGTGTCGGGGTTATTTCCTCTCTTTGTTGTCGTCATCTCATTCTTTTCATTTGTCATCAACTCGTTTCTTTGTTTGTTCGGAGGTAAACGCGAAGATGGCTTTGATGCCTATCAAAAAGCAAATCAGACTCGGTCGCGAGCACTGGTCAAAGGCTTAGAAGACTCGAACAAATAAACCTATGCCTTCAGACGAACGGTAATCTCATTTTTGACACAGTTTTCACCTGCTTTTTGTTCTCTTATTCAAGAAAAATCATCTCTTTAGAGATAATATTCACTTCAACTAATATCAGTGAAGGAAGTAAAGTGGGTATTGAAGCTTTAGCGTTTGTGATGGACGCATTAATCACCGCATGTTGTATGTACATCGCCTCTAAAATGTCTTTCGTGGTCGCAGATTTTAAATCCCTTCTTACTATTGCTGTTATCGTTGCTCTGGTGTCATTGATTCCAACAGTAGGTTGGGTGTTAGGGTTGATTCTGTTTGTGTACCTACTCGGGAAAGCGACGCACTCTAGTATTGGTGACTGCATCTGGGTAGTGGTCTTCACGAAGGTGGTATCGATGGCGGCCTTTCTGATATTCGGGCGCTTGTTTATGTAATCCGGGTTCTTGCTTATATCAAGGCAGGCTTGGCTAGTTTGATACCGATCTTAACTTGGTATTTAAACGTCAAAAGGGTGTGAACCTGTCACACCCTCTAAGAACCTTTGACTTGTGTTCATCTTTATTATTTAGGCAGTAATACAGCATCAATCACATGGATAACACCATTGCTTGCTTCAACATCTGCCATCACGACCTGCGCTTTGTTGATCATCACGTTGCCGTGATCAATTCCTACCATTACCGCTTCGCCTTGCACTGTTACGGCACTATCAAGCTTCATCACTTCAGACGCCATTATTTTCCCTGGCACCACATGATAGGTCAGTACTGCGATCAGCTTGTCTTTGTTTTCTGGCTTCAACAGCATATCAACCGTTCCTTCTGGTAGCGCAGCGAACGCTTCATCCGTTGGCGCAAACACTGTGAAGGGACCGCCACCTTTCAATGTTTCAACTAAGCCTGCCGCTTTTACCGCTGCTACCAAGGTGTTGAAAGAGCCGTTTTCAGCCGCCACGTCAACGATATCTTTCTTCATTCCGTGGTGATCAGCGTGAGCAAAAGCCGTAAAAAGAAGCGTCGCAACTAGCACTGACATGGTTTTGATTAATTTATTAAACATATTGTCTTCCTTTGAGTTTTGTCCGTTATTTTCGAGAGGTATTACGAAAGCCCAATCGTGATAGATCAATTTGTTGTGTCTTTGAGTGAATGGTTAGCGATATCGACAGCGTCAAGCGAATAAACTTATATTGTTAAATGCTTGTTACAATTCCATTTTGATGCTTATAGTTATTTGATGCTTATAGTTATTTGGTGATTATTCAAGTAATGGATGTGAATATGAGGTTTGTTTTACCATTAGTCTTTTCTGCATTGGCTTCAATGCCTGCATACAGTGGCCTTGCTCCAAGTGAAGGCTTCAGCGGTAACTTCAGTGTATTGGCCGGTTTCTACTCTGACAGTAGTAATTTGAGTACTGAACAAGATTCGAATCAAGCCACCAACACCCAGGAAGGGGAGAGTGAAAACCAAGGGCTACTCGGCTTTTTGGGTACTGTTCAATATACTTTTGGCGAATCGCTGACTCACCAAGTGTATGCGGGTACGACACGAGAGGATATTGCAACAGGTACCATTGCGTTTGAGATCGGTTATCGATATCAACTTTCTGGTGGCACCATATTGGATTTTTCTGTTATTCCTACGCTTATCTCGGGTAAGGCTTGGACGGATCCGTATGCTGTTGGCGTTAATCGAAATGAAACGGATGTGAAAGGTAATGTAGGACGACTGCAGCTCACTAATATCGGTGGAACTGGTTTTCGAACGGATCTCGCATTTGGGCAATCAGATGTTGATGAAGAGCTATCTGGTAGCCAAGGCTTATCTCCGGAAGATACTGTGCTGCTGGGTAGGGAAAGAACCTATGTGTACGCCAAAGCAGGATACCGCTTTATCTTACCAAACCACGCAGGTCTATTTGTTCCTTCAATGGTGTATTTCCACTCAGACGCAGAAGGAGGAGCACTCAGCTTCGATAGTTATGGTATTGAATTAAACTACGCGAAGAGAATCGGTCGTCATGGTTTTGTTGTCACCCTAGATGCAAGTGATCGTGAATATGATGAGTCGAATCCAATTTACGGGCAAGTACGTGAAGAGAATGAATTCGGTGCATTCTTAGCTTATGAGTTTGGTGGTTTGATGGGCTATAAAGATTGGGCGTTCATTACTTTACTGGGTTTAAGAAGCATAGATTCTAATATCGATTTCTATAACTCCGAGCAAGTATTAGCGAGTGTGGGTGTCAGGGCGGGAGCATACTTT